>PLMC01000077.1 GCA_003141495.1 Bacteroidales bacterium | reverse complement strand
TTGAAAATTTCAAGCGGAGTCTTACCTTCACTTTTAAATTTATCACCGACTATTTCAAGTGAGTCGTAGAAAATCTTAAAAGCCAGATTTTTTTTACCACTGAACATAAGATTATTCACAAACCTTGTTACATACGGATCTTTGTATTTTGGATCCGGTAACAGAATCCTCTTCTTTGGTCTTGACTTTCTCATTATCTTATTCCTTTAACTATTACTTCTTAGGTCTTTTAGCACCATATTTTGATCTTCTCTGGGTACGGCCGTCAACGCCTGAAGTGTCGAGAGCGCCACGAACCAGATGATAACGAACACCAGGGAGATCTTTTACCCTGCCGCCCCTGATCAGCACGATCGAGTGTTCCTGCAGATTATGACCTTCACCCGGAATATAAGCGTTTACTTCTTTCTGGTTGGTAAGCCTTACCCTGGCTACCTTCCTCATAGCTGAATTAGGTTTCTTTGGCGTTGTGGTGTAAACACGAACGCAAACACCCCTTCTCTGTGGACATGAATCCAGAGCTGGTGCTTTACTTTTATCGACCAGTTTCTTCCTGCCTTTTCTTACTAATTGCTGAATTGTCGGCATATTTCCAATTATTTTAGCATTAAATGTTACTTAAAAAAATGGTTTGCAAAGGTATTCTTTAAATTTTAAAAATCAAAATCATGTTACACTATCTTTTGAAACAACATAAAAACACATGTATAATATGCCCGATTATTATAAATTTCAGGCCCTTAAGCATGTTCGAAATAAATAAATCTTACTAAAAATGTAAGTTATCAACAGGTTCCTTCCCGATCTTTCCCAATGAAAAACGTTTTGTAAACTTACGATGAAAGAAAAAACGGTACTCCTGTATTTCAAAAAACTGCTGCAAAGGAAATAAAAAATTTGTAATTCTCATCGCTTTCTTAAACTGTTTTTAAAAAATTATTATTTTTGTCCCCTCCTAATCATCGTATAATAAATTAGTATAACATAAAATATCCAGCGAAACATGAAAACATTCCAGGCGGACCAGATTAAAAACATTGCCCTTTTGGGTAACTCGGGTTCAGGCAAAACAACCCTTGCAGAGGCGATGCTTTTTAATGGCGGCATTATCGAAAGAAGAGGTACAATTGAAGGAAATAATACAGTTTCTGACTATCGTCCGATTGAGCACGAAAATGGAAACTCAATCTTTTCGACTGTTATGTATACTGAATTTCAGAATCATAAGATAAATATTTTAGATACACCTGGTCTGGATGATTTCAGCGGCGGAGTCATATCTTCGCTTTTTGCATCCGATGCTGCGGTTATGACTATAAATGTTCAGAACGGTGTAGAAGTAGGAACTGAGATCCATTTCCGTCATGCAGAAAAAGATAACAAACCACTTATTATTGTAATAAACGGGCTCGATCACGAAAAAGCCAACTTTGAGAAGTCTCTTGAAATGCTGAAGGAAAGATTAAGCAACAATGTAATACTTATTCAATATCCCGTAAACGAGGGAATCGGATTCAATTCTATAATTGACCTGCTCAAAATGAAAATGCTCCGGTACGCTAAAGATGGTGGAAAGGCAGAAATACTTGAGATACCCGCTGATCAGGCGTCAAAAGCTGCAGAATTACACAGCGCACTCGTTGAAAAAGCTGCCGAAAGTGATGAAGCTTTGATGGAATTATTCTTTTCAAACGATTCTCTTTCAGAAGAAGAAATAAAAAAAGGTATTGCCAAAGGAATAAGGTCAAGAGGAATGTTTCCTGTTTTATGCCTCTCTTCAAAATTCAATATCGGAGTCGACAGACTCATGGAATTTATCATAACTGAAGCGCCTTCGATTTCTGATATGCCTGCCCCGGTTAACAATAAAGGAAATGAAGTTAAACCGAATCCCTCAGGACCTGCTTCAGTTTATGTTTTTAAATCATCAATTGAAGAACACATAGGGGAAATAAACTATTTCAGGGTATATTCCGGAAAAGTTACCGAAAACCTGGATGTTATAAATACCAGCAATGGCACAAAAGAACGTTTAGCCCAGCTTTATGTCAGCGCCGGAAAGAACAGGACAAGAGTACCTGAACTTTATGTAGGAGACATCGGTGCCTTTGTGAAGCTTAAAAATACCAAAACCGGACATACTCTCAATGCCCCAGGGAACGACTGGAAATATGAAGGTGTCAAATTTCCTGATCCTAAATACAGAACTGCTATTAAAGCTCAGAGTGAAAGCGATGATGAGAAACTTGGTGAAGCCCTGAATAAAATTCATCTGGAGGATCCGACAATTGTCATTGAATATTCAAAAGAATTAAAACAGATAATTGTACACGGACAGGGAGAATATCATCTTAATATTATGAAGTGGCACCTTGATAATATTTATAAGATACCCACAAACTATAACCCTCCGAAAATACCCTATCGCGAAACAATCACAAAGACTGCCCAGGCCGATTACAGACACAGGAAACAATCTGGTGGCGCTGGCCAGTTCGGCGAGGTACATATGATCATTGAACCCTACGAAGAGGGCTCAAAAGAAGTATCGATGCAAAAGATCAACGGCAAGGAGATAAAGATTTCAGTCCGTGATAAAGAAGAGATCGTACTTCCCTGGGGAGGAAAACTCGTATATGTAAACAGTATCGTGGGAGGTTCAATTGATGCAAGGTTTATGCCTGCTATCCTCAAAGGGATTATGGAAAAAATGGAGATCGGACCTCTTACAGGGTCGTATGCCCGCGATATTAGAGTATATGTATACGATGGTAAAATGCATCCGGTCGATTCAAATGAAATTTCCTTCCGCCTTGCAGGAAGAAATGCATTCAGCCAGGCTTTCAAAATTGCCGGACCAAAAATTCTTGAACCGGTATATGATGTTGAAATAATGGTTCCATCTGATCGCATGGGCGATGTTATCAGCGATCTTCAGGGTCGTCGTGGGATGGTTCTTGGTATGGCAAGTGAAAAACGTTTTGAGGTCATAAAAGCAAAGGTACCTCTTGCTGAAATGAATAAATACTCCACAGCTCTAAGTTCCATAACCGGCGGTCGTGCAATGTATTCAATGAAGTTTGCTGAATATGCACAGGTTCCGGGAGATGTACAGGACCAGGTCATCAAAGCATATTCTGAAGAAGAAGAGGAAGAATAGAGAATTGGTTTTATACAATGTATATATTATAAAACCGCCTCAACAATGGGGCGGTTTTTGTTTTATTTTTTGTACCTCAGTGCCTTCTCTGTGAACTCCGTGTAAGTTCCTTTTTTTTGTTACACAGAGAAAGATTATACTTTTGTTAAAGGAAATATATAATAACATTCATAATGAAAACAAAACAAATTATCTACCAGGTCGATGCATTTACAACAGAACCCTTTAAAGGCAACCCTGCTGGGGTATGCATTTTGGATCATGAACCCGACTCATTATGGATGCAGAATATTGCGATGGAAATAAATGCTTCCGAAACTGCTTTTGTTTTCCCTGGCAAAGATTGCCAAAGAATCAGATACTTCACACCTGAAGTTGAAGTACCACTTTGTGGTCATGCTACGCTTTCTGCTTCTCACATTTTATACGAAACCAATCTGGTAAATGAGGGTAAAGAACTACAATTATCGGCGAAAGCAGGTTTCCTTAAAATACGAAAAGCAGGATCCTGGATAACTATGAATTTCCCCTCGTATCGGATAAATAAATGTGCAATCCCGGCTGAGTTTGAAAAAGTGATTGGCGTCAAACCTCTTGAGTTTTATAAATGTGACAACGGACTTACTTTAGCTCTTATCAGTGAAGAAAAGATTATACGTCAGCTTAAACCTGATTTCAGTGCGATGAAAAAATCCGAGTTCGGTGATTTGATGGTTACAGCCCTTTCATCTGACAATAGATACGATTTTTGTCTCCGGTTCTTTGCTCCGGCTCTAGGAATTGATGAGGATCCGGTAACAGGTTCTGCACATTGTGCTCTGGTTCCATTCTGGAATATGAAAACCGGGAAGACAGATTTCAATTCTCATCAGGTCTCAAAAAGAGAGGGCATTCTGAAAGTATCGTTAAAAGGTGACCGGGTTGAAATTTCGGGTCAGGCTAAAACTATTTTCAGAGCTGAATTGTTTGTTTGATCGAATTCCATTGACGGTGTAGGAACGTTGCATGCAACGTTCCTACACATTTGCAATGCCGCAAATAATTTGTATATTTCACATATCTTAAAAATCTGAATATGAAACAAGATACTGATTTACGCATCATTGAGTTAGGGCTTATCTTACCACCTGCTCCCAAACCTGTCGGAGTTTATAAACCTGTTCTGATAGTGGATAAATTTCTTTATGTGTCGGGACAGGTACCCTTTCTGGCTGATGGAACCATGATGAAAGGGAAACTTGGCGCAGATATGGATACTGCAGCAGGGAAAATGGCTGCCAGGCAGGTGGGACTTACAATGCTTTCAACAATCAAAGCTCATTTTGGAGAACTTAAAAAAATAAAACGGATAGTGAAGACGCTGGGAATGGTCAACTGTACTCCCGAATTTGATAGTCATCCTGCCGTTATCAACGGATTCAGTGAGTTAATGTCTGAAGTTTTTGGTGAAGATAACGGTGTTGGAGTAAGAAGTGCAGTCGGGACAATGCTCCCCATGAATATCGTTGTTGAAGTTGAAGCTATGTTTGAACTTTATTAATTCAGAGGACGTCTTTAAAATCCTTTATGAACCTTGGTGATAACCTTTGTGTTACTTAGTGGTAAAAATAAATCATTTAACCACAAAGGGTCACAAAGGAATGCACAAAGTAACTCAAAGGAAAAAATTTAGTTGTTTCATTTATTTCACTTATAGATAATAGCCGACATTCATCTGATGAAAAATAGTTCTGATTCAAACAACAGTTGGTACCTGATCGACAATATAGGTGAAGTCAGCTCTCCTGCTTTGCTTGTTTATCCCGATCGTATTGAAACAAATATCAAAAAAATGATTGAGATTGCAGGAGATGTTGATCGACTCAGGCCACATGTAAAGACTCATAAAATGTCCGAGATCATCAAATTACAGATGAAATATGGCATCTACAAATTTAAATGTGCCACAATATCTGAAACAGAAATGGTTGCGAGGTGCGGAGCATCCGATATCTTGCTGGCTATTCAACCGGTAGGCCCGAATATTGAAAGGTTTTTTAACTTAAAAGAAGAATTCAAAAACATAAAGATCTCCTGTATAGCTGATAATGAAGAGGTTATCATACAGTTGTCAGATATGGCAAGGAAAACCGGACTCGAAACTCATGTCTGGCTTGACATTAACAACGGTATGAACCGTACAGGTGTAATTCCCGGAGAAAAAGCAGCAAGACTCTATAAAAGAATAGTGGATTCACCTATGCTTGTTGCTGAAGGATTTCATGTTTATGATGGTCATATTCATGAACCGGATATAATACTCCGGCAAAGAATATGCAATGATGCATTTATCCCTGTTATGGGACTTATAGAAGAGCTTAAAAATGATGGAATTTCACCAATTAAAATTATATCCGGAGGAACTCCTACCTTCCCCGTTCACGCTTTGCGAAAAGGTGTGGAATGCAGCCCGGGAACACTTATTTTATGGGATGAAAACAGCAGTTCATTTTCCGATATGGAGTTTTTACATGCTGCTGTATTGCTCTCAAGAGTTATCAGCAAACCCGGGAAGGATCTATTATGTATCGATCTGGGTCATAAAGCAATAGCTTCAGAAATGCCGCAACCACGAATTAAATTTCTGAATATTGAGAAATATGCTATCCTGAGCCATAACGAGGAACATATGGTGATCAGGACAGCTTCGGCAGATAAATATAAACCGGGGGATATCCTCTATGGTATTCCATGGCACATTTGTCCGACAGTTGACCGGTACGATACTGTTTTTGTAATCATTGACCACAAGGTTACTGGCCAATGGAATGTTGAAGCAAGAAAAAGAAAAATTACAATCTGATCCTTCCCTGAATAATGTTATAGACGCCTTTGATTTTTGATGCTCATCTCGACCCGTCAATGATTGCCATGGAATGGAACTGTAACTTAAGATGGGCTTTAAAAGTTCTTTATTCTTTCGCCCTAATTATCTATATAGATATACGAATCCCCTGTACTCCTTGCTATTATAAACAATATTATCCCAGCCATAAGCGCGGATGATATAGAAATAAACCCCGGGTGAGGCTTTAACTGATGAAAAATTCACATTCCCGTCCCACCCTTTCCAGCTTTTTAAAATGTCTCCCTCCCCATAAAAGGAATAAACTTTCAGACCACTTCGGCTGAAAACCTCCACACTTAAGTTCCTGAGCGATTTTGATTCAACCAAAAAATTGTCATTGATTCCATCGCCATTTGGAGTAAATACATTAGGAATATTAAGTTCAGATGGATCAACAACGATTTTTTGATCAAGTCTTAATGAATCGACACAATGAAGATCACTTTCGACTGTCAGCTTAACTGAATACTCTCCCGGTTTATAATATATATGAGGGGCGGGATTATTAAGTTTAGATGTAGTGGTATCTCCAAATTCCCAAAGGTACTTTAATGCTCTTACTGATTTATCCGTGAAGGTTACTGTGAGAGGAGCCTGCCCGGTATAAGGGTCAACCGTAAAGTCAGCCTTAACCCGGATAGTCTGGTAAGAGAATGATGAATTGCTCACACATCCAAAACTATCGCTTACCTGAAGATTATAGGTAACGTCAACAAGGGGTGGATCAAAAGTCTGAGGATTTAAATAGAAATCGGGTGATGGTATTGTTGATGCCGGATTCGATGACCACAAAAAATTAACGGTATTCGGCAATTTTACCGGAACCCCGTTGGAGATATTGTTATAATAGAAAGTATCAATCGCCGCCTGGCCTTTTAAGGCAACATAGTCACATGTGCGATTCTGCAGAGATGCAGATGAAAAAGGTTTGTCGATAAAAATCCACCCGACAAGACTTGTATCAAATCCTCCGCTGATAATAACTTTATATCCACCCTGATCAAGATCTGTTGAAGATGAAGTTGTAACTCCTAAATCGGTTTTAAGAAAGGTGCTGAAACTTTTGGTGACGTCGCTCCATCGGTACCATAAAAAATTGTACGGACCTGTTCCTCCGGGACTACTGGCATTCAGTGCACCTTTTTGTGTTCCGGATGCATTACAGAAGATAAAAACAGGATCTTTAACAGTAGGAGCTGATGGATAGGAAGTATATCGTATAGCGCTCATTCCAGGTGCGGAGAGTTGGGCTTCAGCAATAGCAGGTATTAATAAAACTATTATTGACAAAAAATAACGCACAGGCAATCAGATCTTTGTATTATAAACGCTTTCTGAATCTTTTTGGTATTCTATTTTGCAATTATAATGAATTTAGGGAAATATTCAGGATCAATCCAGATGAAATACCTCTTTCATATCTGCCCACCATTCCCCTTTTTTCCGTGTAGAAACTGGATCCTGCATCGGCTCCATAATTGTCCACCATTCCTGCGTCTTGGGATCTGCAGCCATTTTAGCCATATCGGCAGCAAAATCTTTCCCGATATATTCAAAATATGCATATAACATATTGTCTTTATGAAAAATAGAATAGTTTTGCATATTGCATTCTTTAATCATATCAAGAACTTCCGGCCAAACAGCTGAATGATACTTTTTATATCGTTCAAAGTTCTCTGGTCTTACACCAATTACCTGTCCAAATCTTTTCATCTTTATTAGGATTTTAAATTGCATACAATTATAATCAATTTAATTCAATTATTAGAAATGTAAAGAACGATCCATTTAACCACAGAGTTCACAAAGAAGACACAAAGTACACAAAGTTTGAATCCATGTTTTAAGCTCATTGCCTCCTTTTTCTTAAGTCTTTGTGATCTTTGTGGTTATTGGGTTTCATTTATTCCCGTAAGTTAATCCTGTTAATAAATTTTCTTTTTTAATTCCAAGGAAATTGAATACCTGAATTTGTTATTACTAAATTTGTCCGGCCCTGCACGCTGTAATTCAAACTAACACATGACAACCGATTATCTGAACGATCTGAATGAATCTCAGAAACAAGCAGTTATCAACACTGAAGGACCTTCTCTTGTGATTGCGGGTGCAGGAGCCGGTAAAACAAGAGTGCTGACTTACCGCATAGTTCACCTGCTTCAGAAGGGTATTCCGGCTGGTAAAATCCTTGCGCTTACTTTTACAAATAAGGCTGCAAAGGAGATGAAGGACCGCATCACCAGAATTGTCAGTCCTGAGATAGCCAGGTATCTCTGGATGGGTACTTTCCATTCTATGTTTGCAAAAATTTTAAGGATGGAGGGTGAAAGACTCGGATACAAATCGAATTACACCATTTACGATTCTTCAGATTCAAAAAGCCTTATCAGATCTATTATTCGGGAGCTCAACCTGGACGATAATATTTATAAACCCGGTGTAATTTCTTCAAGAATATCTACTGCAAAAAATAACCTGGTGACATCCAGTTTGTACGCTGCTGATACTTCTATGCAGGAATATGACAAATCGAGCCGGATGCCGTTGCTTGCAGATGTTTACAGAACTTATGCCGCTCGTTGCTTCAAAGCCAATGCGATGGACTTTGACGACCTTTTGCTTAATACAAATATTCTTTTCAGAGATTTTCCCGATGTTCTCGATAAATATCAGCAAAGATTTAATTACGTGCTTGTTGACGAGTACCAGGATACCAACTATTCCCAATATCTTATAGTTAAAAAACTTGCCGCATCACACCAGAATATCTGTGTGGTAGGCGATGACGCTCAGAGCATTTATTCATTCCGTGGAGCCAGGATTGAAAATATTCTCGAGTTTAAAAATGATTATGCTGATTACCAACTTTTTAAACTTGAACAGAACTACAGGTCGACTCAGACAATTGTCAATGCCGCAAATACAATTATTGCAAATAATGAAGGTCAGATCCGGAAAAACGTCTATTCAATGAATGAGGCCGGTGAAAAGATACAGGTAATGCAGGCGATGACGGATTCTGAGGAAGGATTTAATGTTTCATCCGACATTTTCGACAAAAAGCTTTCTCAGCAGCTCAACTGGTCGGATTTTGCAATCTTATACAGAACAAATGCCCAGTCCAGAATATTTGAAGAGACTCTACGGCGAAAAAATATACCATATAAAATTTATGGAGGTTTATCGTTTTACGAGCGAAAAGAGATTAAAGATATTCTGTCATACTTCAGGATGGTTATTAATCCGGAAGATGAAGAAGCACTTAAAAGATCAATTAACTATCCCAAACGAGGTATCGGAGATACCACGATCCAGAAAATATTTGAACTGGCTGACTCTCTGAATGTAACACCCTGGAGCATACTCCCTGAAGCCGCAAAATATCCTGAACATTTTAACTCAGGGACAGTAAAAAAGCTAACGATGTATGTCGAGGTAATCAATAATCTTCGTCTGAATTCAGATACCACTGATGCTTTTATTAAAGCCAGGGAAATTGCGCTTGGTTCTGGAATCATGAGAGAACTTAAGGATGGGAAATCCCCCGAGGAGGTCAGTCGCTATGAAAACCTCGAGGAGTTACTGAATGCTATAAAAGTATTTACAGAAGCTGCAGAAACTAATGGAGAACCTTCTGTCTTAGAAGCCTACATGGCTAATGTTGCTTTGCTGACTGACCAGGACACCGAAAATGAAGAAGACCGGAATAAGGTAACCCTCATGACAATGCACTCAGCCAAAGGATTGGAATTCAAACATGTATATATTGTGGGGATGGAAGACACACTGTTTCCTTCGCCTATGTCATCGGGAAGTGCGCGTGAACTTGAAGAAGAGAGACGACTGTTCTATGTTGCTGTTACCCGCGCAGAAAAACAGGCAACTCTGAGTTATGCACTTAACCGCTATAAATGGGGGAATCTTGAAAGGTGCAGTCCCAGCCGTTTTCTTCGTGAAATTGATCAGAAATTTCTTCACTATCCACAGACCGGCGGAAAACCTTTTCAGAACAATAATCACTCCGCGATTAAACCTGCATCTCTTCGCGAAGAACCTCATTCTTATACAAAGGATGAAAGGTTTAAAAAGATCAGTAAATCAAGCGCTTCATCCGATGTTCCATTTACAGCAAGTGATTCTTCCCTGTTTGCCGAAGGTGATATGGTAGAACATGAGAGATTTGGCAAAGGAATAATAATATCCATTGAAGGACAACTGCCAAATACTACGGCAACCGTTAATTTCGAAAAAGACGGAAGCAAGAAGCTGCTCCTTAGATTTGCAAAGCTGAAGAAGCTATGACTATCATTTCCAGAGCCCCCTGGACGCTTTGCGTCCGTCCCCCTAAAAGGGGACTAATACTTTGTGTATTAGATGAATTACCGTGGATAATAGAGATTTAGCCCCCCTTCCCCCCTTGTACGGACCATAGACATGGTAT
>PLMC01000099.1 GCA_003141495.1 Bacteroidales bacterium | reverse complement strand
ATTAAGGAGGCAGAAAAGCTACGAAGCAATAAGATAAAGAGGAGATAAATAGGCAAGTGCCCAGGAGATATTCCGGATCTGCAACTCGAGGCGAGAAATGCCGTCAAAAAATACTGCCGGCAGCTGCTGATCAGAGACCGGCCGGCCGGGTCCTTCATCAATATTGCCGTCATTGTTTATCCAGGGAAGGATCTGCAGCTCCAATTACCTCATCTTACGCAGTTTTTCAACACTAAAACCATCCTTAAACTGCAAAGGTTCTTTTCTTACCTTTTTATTCAATTTCTTAATACTTTCTAAATATTTTGCCTTTTCAGATTTGCTTAAAACGTCATCCGTACCAGGAACCTTTGACAGCGCTACTAAAATTTCGTCCTCATTCAATATTTCGGCCCCCATATGATCTTCTGTTGAAATTTCGGGATGAATGTTTTCATCTATAACATTTTTAAGAAGGTCTTCTAATGAATATCCGTTTTCACTAATCTTTTTCATGCGTTTTATAAGAAGCGGTATACAGTTGCGGACTAAGTCGTAATAGTGATGAAGTTCCTGTAATGGGGGTGGAGTGAAGGGCTTTGCTCGCTCATGGAACACGAATAACGTGTTGTAAAACGTGGTTTATTATTTCGTTTCCTTTTTTAATGATTTCGGGTTTTGACGATTGTCAAAAATTGTGATGACATCTATCGTTGTCTCTGAATATTTATAGAAGAGGGTTGTCTGTTTGGTCAACACACATTTTCTTAGACCTCTAATCTTTTCTGATTCAGGGAAACTGTCTGGCAGTTTTTGAATTTGTTCTAACGATTTATCCAGTTTCATCACAAATTCGTGCTTTGCGTTGGTTGACCATTCTTTCTCAAGGTAAACTAGAAGACTATCGAGTTTTCTCATCGTTCTCTTGGAAAGTTTGATTTCTCTTTTCATTAACGATGATTCTTAATGAATTCCTCGTAGTTTACAGTTTCTCCATTTTCAACTTCTTCAATTCCTTTAAGGATTTCTTCTTTTTGGGATTTATGTAAACTATCCCAAAAATCAACTTTCTTGGAACTTGTGAATATTTGCTTAATGGAGGAAAGGATGCCAGGATTGTCAGTATCTAGTATCTTTCTAACGAGTTCCAATTTTTCTGCTTGAATATTCATAATCTATCATTTCTGCAAAGTTAAAGATTATTCGATTAAAAGGCAATTATTATTATAAACGCACCATGTTTGAGTCGGCTCACGAAACGGATCATAAAGTACGTTAGCCGAACGCAACAGATTCAATTATTTTTAACCTTCTTGAAACCTTTAATAACTACTCCTTCGTTCCTAAGGTATCGATATATTGTTGATCTGCTTATATTTTGTGTTTCCTCGATAAAGTTAATTGAGTTTTTTTGTTTATAGAGCGTAACAACTGCAGAGGCTTTCTTCTTGTTATAAGATCCTGCCGGTCTTCCTCCATTTAATCCTCTGGCCCTGGCTGCTTCAAGTCCTTTTATCGTTCTCTCCCGGAGAACATTTACTTCCATTGCCTTCAGGATGGCAATAATTTGAAATATTGCCTCTCCCATCGGGCTTGATGTGTCAAATATTCCCTCGGATAAGCTTTTAAACGCTATCCCTTTTTCCTTAAAATCATTTAAAAGGATTATCAGCTCTCTTGTGGTTCTCCCAAGGCGGTCCACGCTAAAAGCTATTAAAGTGTCACCAGGTCTTATTTGTTCCAGGAGTTTTAAAAGCCCTGGCCGGTTTGGAGATCTCCCGGAAACTTTCTCCTGGAAGATCCTTTCACAACCGGCTTTTTTAAGAGCATCTGTCTGTAAGTTCAAATTTTGTTCCCTGGTAGAAACTCTGGCATATCCAAATATCATAATAGTTCTATTAAGTATCCTGACAAAGATAAATAGAACTTAGATTAATAAAAAGCGTTAATCGAACTCTATTGTTTTATTTTTTTATGATTTTAGAAAGTTTCATTATACGGTCGTTTAATAAAACTTATTATTTTGTCAAGATAAAGACATCAGTACCTGCAAAAGCCGGTCAAATGTGGTCAATATGCCCGGTTTTTGCAGCTTTGTCACGATAGATGGTGAGAGTTGTCATGTCACGATAAAGTTGTNNAAATCGACACCAGCAGCGGATCATCTGGCAGCCCTATAGACTTTGTCCCAGTAGCAGAATCAGTCCGGGTGCTACAAAGACGGAACCGTACGTAGCACCGCTCGTGTTAGGACAGGTATTTTTACTCGTAGGTATCAATTATTTACTATTACGTTGAAATCTACTTTATATTCACTCGGTAATTTTGGTACGAGAACCCAATTCATACTTAATTTTAAAATCTGAGAACATGTTTCTCTATAACGTTTAATATTAATCTCATAGATATATTTTTTACTAGAAGTATCTACAGTAACTTCCCTTATTAAACTATCGCATTCAGACATACCTGTCTGTATTCCTAATAAGGTATAGCTATTAAAATCAATAGCGGGTAAGATAATTGGCGTACAATCAGCGGAATAGATATTTTTGTTTGATTCCCCAATACTTTGATAGGAAGAATCATCATTTATAACATAGCCGGTTTTTATATCAATAAATAAAAAACATTTACCAAAGTCATTTAAAAATGATGTACTCA
>PLMC01000115.1 GCA_003141495.1 Bacteroidales bacterium | reverse complement strand
AAATGTATGGGAGAGGAGACAGAGATTACAATATTTGCGGATAAATTCAATGAGCTGATCGAATATTATCGAAAATATCACCGGCTCGATGAACAGGATATTGAGAAATATCTTTTTGATGCTGAGCATATGAAGTCGGCTTCTAACGGTGAGTTTGAACAGGTCATTATTTTTGGCACTAGTGGCAAACCTGTTCGTGCGCGTACAGTCAACCAGTTAGTTTTAGTCAATGATTATAAGACTAACGATCTTATTATTGCCGAAGGACCTGCAGGAACCGGAAAAACATATACATCTATCGCTTTGGCAGTAAAAGCATTGAAAGACAGGGAAGTAAAAAAAATAATTCTTACACGGCCGGCCGTTGANNGCTGGTGAAAGACTTGGATTTCTTCCGGGAGATATGAAGGAGAAACTTGATCCTTATCTTCAACCGCTTTATGATGCTCTGCATGATATGTTACCCTTCAAAAAACTGGAAACATGGTTGGAAGACGGAACAGTTCAAATAGCACCACTGGCATTTATGAGAGGGAGAACTCTTGAAAATGCATTTGTGATCCTTGATGAAGCGCAGAATGCCACTATCAGTCAACTTAAGATGTTCCTTACTCGTATGGGAGCAAGCTCTAAATTTATTATGACCGGTGACACTACCCAGATTGATCTTCCAAGGAAAAATGATTCAGGTCTGTTGATGGCGATGCGTATTCTGGCGAATATCGAAGGCATCTCAATAATCAAGTTTGATGAGCGCGATATTGTGAGGCATAAACTGGTTAAAAGAATTGTAAGAGCCTATGAAAATGAAGAAAATGAAATTGATAAAATGAAAAGCGAAAATAGAAAGTAACTCTATGGTCCTCAGTGTCTTCTCTGTGTAACTCTATGTAAGTTCTTGATTTTTTGTTACACAGAGAGCCACAGAGGTTGCACAGAGAAACACAGAGAACAAAAAATAATTCTTATTTAATATGGACAAAACGATTTTAAGTTCAAACTATAATTTCCCGGGTCAGAAGAGCATCTACAAGGGGAAAGTCAGAGACATGTATAATATTGATGACAAATACCTTCTGATGATAGTCTCAGACAGGATTTCAGCCTTTGATGTGGTACTTCCAAAAGGAATTCCCTATAAAGGACAGGTGCTTAATCAGATAGCTTCGAAATTTTTAGATGCAACAAGTGATATCGTTCCAAATTGGAAAATTGCAACACCGGATCCTACCGTAACTTTTGGACATAAATGCGAACCATTCCCGGTAGAAATGATTGTAAGAGCTTATCTTACAGGAAGTTCATGGCGGACATACAAAGCAGGAGCAAGAGAGATATGCGGTATAAAAATTCCGGATGGAATGAAAGAGCATCAGCGTTTTGAAACTCCAATTATAACTCCTACAACCAAAGCTGAACAGGGCAGACATGATGAGGATATATCACGGTCCGAAATAATAAGCGGCGGCCTTATTTCAGAAGAAGATTATTCTCTGATTGAAAAATATACCATGGATGTATTTCTGAGAGGTTCCGAAATTGCACTTCAGCATGGTTTGATCCTTGTTGATACCAAATATGAATTTGGAAAAAAGAATGGCAAAATTTACCTTATTGATGAAATCAATACTCCTGATTCTTCACGTTATTTTTATGCGGATAAATATCAGGAACATTTCGAGAAGGATCTTCCTCAGAAACAATTATCAAAAGAGTTTGTAAGGGAATGGCTGATGGATAATGGCTTCCAGGGACAAACGGGACAAGAAGTCCCGGAGATGACCAATGCTTTTATTACTCAGGTATCTGAAAGGTATATTGAACTATATGAAAAGATAACCGGCGAAAAGTTTATCAGGTCAGATATTAGTAATGTTCCTGAAAGAATTGAAAGAAACTGCCGAATATTTCTTAAATCATTGTAAACCAGGAAAGAATAATAAAGAATCTAATGAGCATCATAAACTGGCTAAAAACCCTGCTGATTTTAATATCTGTTCTGATCTTCAGTAATAATGGAAATTCACAGGTTGTTGTTGAGAGATCAAAAGATAAAGTGATTATTTCAGGAACTTCTTATTTTATTCATCAGGTTAAAAAAGGAGATACTGCTTACTCAATTGCAAAAGCTTATGGAATATCTGTTGAGGAACTTAACCGGGAAAATCCACCGGCAGTTTATGGTATAAAAGAAGGACAATCACTGAGAATTCCTGTCAGTCTTGTTACTGAAGCAAAACCATCAGAATCTGAAGCTGTCAAAAGGGAACATGATGAATCCAAATTCATATACCATAATCTGAAACCAGGCGAAACTGTCTACGCTCTTTCAAAATTATATGGTGTTTCTGAAAACGAAATAATTCAGAGTAACCCGGGAATAGATATTAATAAACTATCTGTTGGTGTCGAAATAGCGGTTCCGAAAAGAGAGTTTATGAATAATCAGCAAAAATTTGACGATCAGGAAAAAAAGTACATTTTCCATAAAGTTCTTATGGGGGAAACGCTTTCTTCTATAGCCAGGCAATACGGACTTTCTGTCAGACAACTACGAAGGGAAAACAGGGATTTAAGGTTTCCTCAGAATGGCGATTTTGTAAGGATTCCCGGGGTTGAAAAAGCTGAAATACAGGAGATTGAACAGATTAAAACCGATACAGTTCCGGCTATTGCTGAGGCGTTGCCGGTAAAGATCAACATAACCCCAGGGTATACAATCATAAAGGACCTTCGAGGTTCATTAAATGTCGCTGTTTTGCTTCCATTCTATCTGTCGGAGAACGCTCATCGTATAGAAACAGATTCATCTGACATGGTGAACGGAAGGAAAACATATAAAGTCGCAGAGGACTGGATTTATCCGGGCAGCCTCGATTTCCTGGAAATGTATGAAGGAATATTACTTGCTTCAGATACCTTGCGATCCTTAGGACTAAATATAAATCTTAACATATACGACATTAAGAGCGATACAATTGAAATTACAAGATTAATAAATTCGGGAAAACTTGCGGCGATGGATCTTATTATCGGCCCTGTTTATTCTCATAATCTCTCAATTGTTTCTGATTATGCCAGAAATCTTGATATTCCTGTTGTATCTCCTGTCCCGCTAATGAATAATTATGCACTGGTAAATCATCCTAACCTGTTCTTGGCCAGTTCTTCGCTTGAAATTGCACAAAAAGCACTTGCAAAAAAAATAAGCGAATATTATGATAAAAATATTGTATTTATTCATGCCGATAGCTTAGGGGTTGATGAGGATGTGAAGAGATTTAAAAACCTGATATTTACAGAGTTGAGTTATAAGTTACCATATGAAGACATAAAATTCAAGGAGTTTATTTTCTACAGCAGGTCGATGTTTAATAACGACTCAATTAACAGGTTGAGCCATGCACTTTCGGAACAATCTGATAACATCGTTATTATAGCTTCTGAGGAGGCTCCTGTAATAAGTGAGGTAATAGAGATCGTCAGTGGTCTTTCACGAAGGTTCAATACAAAACTTTTCGGATACCCTGTTATCAGGGATCTGGACAGGCTGGACCAAAAGGAACTGTTTGATATGGATATTATGGTCTATTCTCCGTACTGGATTGATTATTCAAAAAAGAACGTAAAACAGTTCAACTCAAATTTCATGCAAAAGTTTCATACTCAACCCCTTGAAAAAAGTTACGCCTGGCAGGGATATGATATTGCATTTAATTTTATAAGTGGATTAGCTATGCATGGGAAGAGTTTTATCAGACATCCAGAAATTCATAATCCTGACCTGCTGCAGAGTGAGTATGACTTTAAACAAAAGACCGCCGGCGATGGTTTTGAAAACCAGAAGCTTTTTATGGTCAGATACTCAAAAGACTATCAGGTTCTGTTAGAAGATGAGAAGAGACCTCCTCAATAAAATTAAATTACGAATCAGTAATTACGCATTGAAAATTGGCATTATTACAATAATTCCTAATTTCGAATTTCTGATAAGTGTTAATAAAAATTAACAATCGGGAATATTCGAAGCTAATTATTTGTCTATAGATTGAAGTATGATCAATGAGTCGTACAAAGTAACCGAAGAAGTTGAACTGGTAAAAGCATCCCTGAATGGCGATAAAAATGCCTTCGGAGAAATTGTTAACCGTTATCAGAAAATGGTTGCCCGTACGGTCAAAGGTATGCTTGGAGATTCAGTTTTTGCTGAAGATATTGGACAAGAGGTATTTATTAATCTTTATTATTCCTTGTCAGAATTCAGGGGTGAGGCAAAACTTTCAACTTATATTCAGAAAATTGCTGTAAACCTGACTCTGAACGAAATAAAGAGAAGGAAAAGATTCTTTTCATTATTTTCGCAAAAAGCTAATAACGAAATGTATGAATTCGAAATTGCTGATTATGATACTGAAGAAAGAAAAGAGGCTTCGGAAATAGTACATAAAGCGCTAATGGGGCTCGATCCGAAGTTTAGAATAATTGTAACTATGAGAATGCTTCAGGGGTATACTACCAAAGAGACTGCTGAAATACTCGATCTGCCTCTCGGAACTGTCCTCTCAAGGTTATCAAGAGCCCAGGAGCAATTAAGAAATATTTTAGTAAAATTATAAATACACAATTTTTACAATGAATAAATCTGAGATTAAGAAATTGATAATAAGCTCGCTGAATGCCGATGCTGATACTGTTGAGGTATCAGGGAAGCTGGAAAAAGAGGGCATCTCTTATAATTTCAGCAAAAACTTTAGTGATAGGGTACTCAATAAACTGTTTTCTGCAGTATTAACTGTAAATCGGGAAGTTGAATTCGTTAAGTACATGAATTTTGCTTTCTATCGCATTGCGCTTACTGGTGTAGCAGCTATTATAGTTCTCCTTATATCTATTTTTCTGAGGGAAGGCTCTTTTTCTTTCAACTCATTCCTGGGATTGAGCGATAATTATGATGAAAGTATTGTATGTCTGTTAACAGGAAATATGTAAAGAAATGAAGGTAAAATCGATATTCGTCATTCTGGTTACTTTGATAATCGGATTCATCCTGGGGATGCTTACTTCAGCACAGATAAGATATCACAGGCTAAAACCGGTCAGGGTCTTTTTTTCTGAAGAGAGGTTCAGAGATGGTTTTTACAAGACAATACAGCCAGACGAACAACAGAAAGCAAAAATTGATCTGATTCTCGATAAGTTCGCCAAAATTAATAGTGAATTGCAGAACAATTTCAGAAAAGAGCTTGACGCCAATATGAAGGAGTTCAGGAAAGAATTGGATCTAAACCTCTCAAAGGAACAGCAGGCCAGGTTAAAAGATATGGATGACCGGCGTCAGGAGATGATACGACAAAATAGGAAAAATCATCCAAACGATTCCCTCAATTTCAGAGATGACAGGTGGCATAATCCGGGGAGAAGATTTGCGCCTGATGGAACTCCTCCTCCTCCTCCTCCTCCTATCCGGGAAAATGATACTGCCAGACTATCCTATTAAAAATAAAAGGTAGTCGAGAAGAATTGGCAGGTCATCAGGATTTACCCCGAGAGTAAGAAGCAACTCTTTGTCTTCAGAGAAGATAGATATGAACTGTTCTTTTGACAATTCACCACTTACAATACTTTGTTTGTAAAGGTCAACGGCTTCTCTCTTTTTGCCCCTGCAGAGCGCCAGATGGCCTTTGTTTATAAGATCATGAGCATTAAGTTTTCCTGTTGATAAACGGTCATAGTATTTCTCCGAATCATCAAATCTGCCAAGTGCAAAGTAGCAATAAGCTATAGGCCTTAGAATTTTAAGGTTTCCGGGCTCTTTATATTCTACTCTGAAATAGTATTTTAATGCCTGTTCATAGTTCTTAAGATCAATATAGCAATGTGCTATCATTATGACTGTATGTATATTTTCAGGATCCAGATCATAGGCCTGTAAATAATATTCAAGAGCCTCTTCATTCAACCCAAGCCTCCTCAGGCATAATCCTATTTTCTTTATGGTCCAGACTTTTCGGTCTATAAGTTCCGCTCTTCTGTAAAACTTAAGAGCCTCTTCATAATCTGAGCTTTCCTGGTAGCAATAGGCTATCTTTTCATATAACTGCACATCCGATGGTTTCTCATTAACCTGTTTCAGGAAAAGATGGAGAGCATCACTATAAAAGTTTTTGCTGAAAAAATAATCGGCAAGTCCGGCCTCAGCTTCCGATGCATTACTGGTCATCCTGAAAAATTCTGAGTTATAAATATCAAGCTTGCCTATAAACAGATCTTCAAATTCTTTTTTATAAGGCGAGAGTTTAAAAAACCTGTAAATATCCTGNNCGGAACACTTTTAACATCATGCTTTTTTGTGAAGAGGGAAGATGTTTCAGATTCAGAAGCAATGAATACTTGTCTGAGTTACATATGAAAGGAGTCTTATACAATGCTTCTGCCAGCTCGTTTGTCCCCGGACCAAGGATTTCATCCCTGTAGATCTCATCAACCGTTTCATGGTCGGGATAGAAAGGAATAAACCAGTTTTGAAAGTCTTTAAAAAAGTCAAAATGTTTCATATTGGCGAACGCAGACATATAAACATCAGCTCCTTCCATCTGGAGTTTTGTCAGTTCCTCCATTGTTTTGAATATCTCCTCTGAGTCGTTGAACATTTCAGCCCAGTCGGGATTCTTCTCTTCATTTATATCTTTTGGAAGAATATTATCCAGATCCAGCTTTTCTTCGATCATGGGTTTCAGCCTGGCAACCTGGGGTAGTATTTCATCCTGAAGTTTCCTGCTAAGGTTTTCAGTTTCACGCGATCGTATTATCTGCAGAACAATGATCCTGCAATGTTCCTTAAATTTAGTGTCGAGGCTCATTTCCATGATCCTTTTCGTAATTTCAGGATACAATAATATTCTTCCGTTGTAATAATGCAGGTTCAGTATCAGTCCCGAAAGGGCTCTCTCCATAACCTGTTCCTGACCTGCTTCATAGAGACTTATCAGATGAAATAGTTTTTCCGATTGCCATGTTCTGAAAGAGCTCAAAGTGACTGCCGTTGTAAAAATACTTGCTTCATACCATCTGAATTTACCCGATTTCAGAATAATATTGATAAGACTGTTTTCTGCTTCACCATAATAATCTGTTAACCAGAGATGGTTGAAAATATTTTTAATCAGCTCTTTGTGTTTTTTTGATATCGCTGAATCAGGATCAGGATTAATCTCATTACTTAATTTCAGCCACTCATCAAGCTCAGATTTAAACATCAGGTCATCAACAGTTTCCACAATAGTTTTGCCACTTAGTTTCATCTCTTTTTCAGCCTGTTGCTTTACCCAGTAAGTATGCCAGCCGGAATTATGTGACAATATGTCTTGTCTGGCTCTGTCGGAAAGACTAAGAATTGACTGAATAAGTTTAAGATATATCTTGTTACGTTCAGGATCTTTTATTCCGTCAATGGTATAAGCGAGCATATTCCTATAGGTCATCTCTATATCATTATACTCATCACGCATATCGCCTGACGATGAATTGGAGATCATATAAGCCAGTATATCAAGACTTTGCTTTACCTTCTTTTCTGAAACAAGGGCACAGAGTTTTTTATGTTGTTGAATTATCTTTGATACATCCATCTTTTTATTCTTTTGAACTTATCCCTTTTTTCAGGGGAAGCCATATTTTACTATTAATAAAATCTTTATAGTTGTATGATGAAGTCTGACAAAAAATCATTTTACCATACATAAACCATATATGCAACAATCAGACCGTTTCTTAATGGACCTAGATGTACTCACCCCCTTTGATCCCCCTCTCTACTTCGTAAAGAGGGGAAAACATCTTATATTCAATGCACTACAGCCCCTCTCTAATTTTTAGAGAGGGGGACGGGGGGTGAGTTCATTAGGATAAGGGAAGGGGGTGGGGGTTAGGCTTTTAAAATAGAAAGGGGACTGAGTCGATTATATGGTGCTAGTTTCAGAAATTATATCCAATACTAATATAACCTTTGATTTTATTGAAATACTCTTCCCTTTTGTAGTTTCCGTACATGACTCCGATCTTTATCGGGCCGATAATTGACATATAGCCGGCACCAACACCAATACCTGTAAGAAGGGAAAATCCGGCACTACGATTTGCTTCCTGTGCAGCTGCAATATTTGCCATGAAATTCAAATGAAAGCTTTCAAACAGTTCCATATCGAGATTAGTTCTGAACTCTGCCAGTTTCTTTATAGGTATTTCATTAGGCTGGAAGCCAACCAAAGGAATGGACCTTTTATATACTGATTCAATACCTCCAAGAAGATAAAAATTGTTCTGTGCTGAAACCGAATCAGATTTGGTGATATATAAGATATCTCCTCCTATTGAAAATGTCAATCTCATGGAATTTGAGAAATAATGATCAATTGAACCATGGAGTGTATAGAATCTGTCAAAGGAAAACTCTCCCTGATTATTCAGTTTGAAGTCTGCTTTAGAGGAATCAGTTTTTAGTTCTGCAGACTGCAGTTTTGAGGTGCTTACTGAAAAGTCTAAAATTGTTCCCCTGTGCGGGAATTGCTTATTATCAATACTATTAATCTGATAACTATAGGTTGCTGTCAGATAATTATATGAAAAGTTTTTCAAATGAGCATCGGAAATATAATGTAACAACAGATTCAGGTTTTCATAGTTTGCTGAGATGCTCATCATATTATTAAGCCCTATTCTCTTGTTTATTGAGAGCCCCGGCGTGAAATTTCTGCTGACTACTTCCCCCTTTTCATTTCTTAATTCCAGCAGTGGGAGCATGACATTATCGGAAGATAAACTCGCTGATAATCCGTAAATTTGATTTTTGTCAATAAACTGCAGATAGTTTAGATCAACTCTGTAATACTGTCCGATACGCGAACCTAAATTAATAACAGACCTTTGAGTTAAAAGGTTTTTTATTGACATCTCAAATATAAGTCCGGATTGAAGGGCATTGTCATAATGAACAGATCCATAAAGCATTGCAGCCGGTTTTTCGATACAATCGATCTCCAGTATGAGAGAATCGTTCCGGGAAAGGACTCTATATTTCACTTTGTCGAACCAAGCTTTCCCATAAAGTAATTCAATCCCGTCAGTGAGAAGTTTTCTGTCTACTTCTTTTCCGGGTTTGATATCCAGGACACCAAGTATCTGTTCTTTAGAGTAGCTTTTATTACCGGTAATTTCAATCTTTTTGAATGTATATGTTTTTTTCCCGAGTATAGAAACTATCGGTTTTTGTGCTCCAATGAGGTTAAGGGAGTCTGCAAGTTTTCTGAAATATTCTTTATAAGGAAGTGCAGCCTCATATCCCCGGTTGATAAGTGAGTCGACATTGTCAAATTGGAAGATTGAAAGCTTATTGGTATTTGGTTTGATTAGCACATCAACCTTTTTTTTCTCCTCTTCAAAATCTGTAAGGCTCCGGAACATTGCAATCTGTTCCATTATTCCCGAGACGGTCTGAAGTTTGTCTTCTTTATACCCGTTGAAGCCAACATATGAGCCTATTAAAATATCAGCTCCCATATCTTTGGCTTCACTGGCGGCAAAGTTTCTAATCAGCCCTCCGTCTAACAGTAGAAGAGAGTCAATCTTAAGGGGTGTAAAAATTGATGGCACTGAAAAACTTGCTCTTATCGCATCAGGAAGGTACCCTGATTTGAGATCAATTATTTTATAGTTTATGATATCAGTAGCTACACATAAAAAAGGGATCGGCAGCTTTGAGAAGTCATTAATATCCGCAGCTGGCCATGCAAAAAAACTAAGCATATTTTCAGCTTGCTGCCCGTTTATGAGGCCCGATGGAAGTACTACTTTCCTCAAAGAAAGAGGTAATGAGACTGCGCTATTGGAAAAATGTACTTTTTCAAGGAAAATCACTTTGTTCAGAGGAATCTTATTTGAGAGGATAAATTTCCAATTTATGCTTTTTAATATTTTCTGTAAGCTGTCAGCTGAATATCCTAATGAATACATACCTCCGATGATGCTGCCCATACTGACCCCTGTTATAAAGTCGGGCCGCAAACCGGCTTCCTCCATAACTTTAATAACTCCAAGATGAGCAATTCCATGTGCACCACCCCCGCTAAGAACCAACCCTATACGTGGTCTGACCTGAACATTCTGAGCATTAATATTAATAATGTTGCAAAATAAAAACAGGAAGGAAAGACAATTTATTAATATTAGTTTTTGCAGAGATTGTGAGAATGAGAGGTAATGGGTGTTCATATTTAGCATCTTAGAATGCTGCTGATTATTAGCACATTTCTTTGCAAGATAGTTATTTTAAGTAATTTAGCAGCGTGAAAACTCAATATTTTTTCGATAAAAGATGGCTGCCTACCACTAAAAAAGAAGTCGATTTACTTGGATGGGAGGAAATAGATGTAATAATTTTCAGTGGCGACGCTTATGTTGATCACCCTTCATTCGGACCGGCGGTTATAGGAAGAGTAATTGAGGATGAGGGATTTCGTGTCGCTGTAATACCACAGCCAAACTGGAAGGACGATTTAAGGGATTTTCGCAAACTAGGTAAACCAAAATACTTTTTTGGTGTAACTGCAGGAAACATGGATTCGATGGTCAATCATTATACTGCTTCGCGCCGGCTGAGGTCAGATGATGCATATACTCCTGGTGGTAAAGCCGGCTTCAGACCCGATTATCCGACAATTGTTTATACTAAAATCCTTAAGGAGATATTTCCTGATGTTCCTGTAGTGATAGGAGGTATAGAAGCTTCAATGAGAAGGTTGACACACTATGATTACTGGAAAGACAAACTTGAACCCTCAATTCTGATTGGCAGTGGAGCCGACATGCTTATTTACGGGATGGGAGAACAACCTGTCAGGGAGCTTTTAAAACTATTATCAAAAGGAATTCCATTTTCATCTTTGAAAACTATCCCCCAAACATCAATCGTTATAAAAAATGATGAACAATTACCGGTACAGAAAAGCTGGAGAGATATCCCGCTTCATTCTTTTGAAAAATGCCTGAAGGATAATAAACTGTTTGCAGAAAATTTTGTAATGTTTGAAAAGGAATCAAATAAAGCAGAATCTGCCAGACTTAGTGAAGCCACGGGTGATTTAAAAGTAATTATCAATCCTCCATTTCCACCTATGAATGAGGAAGATGCTGATCGTACTTTTGATTTACCCTTTATGTATGTGCCTCATCCTCATTACAATAAGAAAGAAGATATACCGGCTTATGAAATGATAAAATATTCAGTGAATATTCACCGGGGTTGTTTTGGAGGATGCAGTTTCTGTGCTATAGCTGCACACCAGGGGAAACAAATAGTAAGCAGATCAGAAAGGTCAATAATAAAAGAGATAGAGAAGATTACCGAATTACCTGGTTTTAAAGGCTATCTCTCTGATTTGGGAGGCCCGTCGGCAAATATGTACAGGATGAAAGGCAAAGAGATGAAGTTATGTAAGGTATGTTCAAGACCTTCATGCATATGGCCAGCAATTTGTAAGAATCTGAATACCAACCATAAAGAACTGACTGATCTCTACAGAAAGGTTGATAGGATAAAAGGGATTAAAAAGTCATTCATAGGAAGTGGAATACGATATGATTTATTGTTTCCTGAATGGAATAAAAGTGCCGGAAGAGATGAAGGTGAATATCTTGAAGAACTGATCACAAGACATGTTTCAGGGAGGCTAAAAGTAGCACCTGAGCACATTTCACCACATGTTTTATCATCGATGAGAAAGGTCCCGTTCGAATTGTTCAGAAAACTTAAAAAACGTTTTGATAATATCCGGGTGAAGAATGATCTTAAGTATGAATTGATTCCATATTTTATCTCGGCCCATCCGGGATGTACGGATGCCGACATGAAGGACCTTGCGGCAGAGGTGAAAAGTCTGGGCATAAAACCCGAGCAGGTTCAGGATTTTACACCGACTCCTATGACGCTGTCAACCTTGATGTATTATACAGGAATTGATCCATATTCCGGTAAAAAGGTATATATAGCAAGGAATATAGAAGAAAAACGGAGGCAAAAGGAATATTTCTTCTGGTATAAGAAAGAACAATGGCCTAAAGGCGCAACGGCACAACGGGATAAGGTCAAAACGGTAGAAAGGGAGAAGGGGAGAAAGGGAGAGAGGGGAAAGACTTCCAAATAGAATCTCCTGCTGGGAGAACCTGCTAAACCAGATACCTTACAGGTTTGTTTGTTTTAATTGCATACTCAATTTCACTCTTGGTTGAAGCGCCAATATATCCGCCTGGGTTTATAACAAAAATTTCATCTGCGAGATCGATCTTCCTTTTATGCATATCATCAAGCATCATCTTGGTTTTTTCCAGCCAGACCTCTTCGTCACCTGCGTGACCAAACAGACCAACACTGATAACAATATTACCTTCGAGGGTCAGTCTTTTCTGTTCTGCAATAAACTCATCTTTGAATTTTGTGCTTCCGCAAAGGGTGATGATTTTATATTTGCCAATCATAGTCCCAAAACTAATTAAAGATTTCGGATATCGTATTTTTGACTTCGGAATAAAAAATCACCAATGAACAATCTCTAATCCCTCAAAAAAACAAACCCGGAACAAAAAACTGCCCGGGTCTTGTCATTATCTATAAACCAAAACTTCAAACCATTTTATACGTATTCCTTAAGAATATTCTTTACATCGTCGGGAGCAACCCTGCCATAGGTTTTATCACCGACCAGCACTACCGGTGCGAGACCACATGCACCAACGCATCTCAGTGTGGATAATGAAAACTTATTATCTGGTGTCGATTCTCCAACCTGAATTGCAAGCTCTTTCTTGAATTCATCAAGGACTTTTTCAGCGCCCCTGACATAACATGCCGTTCCAAGGCATATACTTATCGGATGTTTACCTTTTGGAGTCATTGTGAAAAACGAGTAAAATGTAACTACTCCATAGATCTTGGCTACCGGCATGTTGAGGCCATCAGAAACGACCTCCTGAACTTCTGCAGGAAGATATCCAAAATGTTCCTGGCATGTATGAAGAACATTTATAAGTTCCTGGGGATCATTATTAAAAGTAGAACATACTCCTTTTATAAAGTCCACATCTTCTTTTCTTAATTCTATTTTTATATGAGACATAGCCGTTAATTTTATTATTGTCGAATATTATATTATTATTTTTTAATCATGATCTTTTTCTTTTTATCAAAATAGTGAGTGTGAAGCAGATGATGAGCTTTTTCACTGCCTGGTTTACCAAGGAATTCATCATAAAGTTTTATAATGAATGGATTCTCGTGTGATTTTCTCAGAGGTTTTTTCCTGTCTTCGGTATAAATTGCGGCTGCTCTGGCCTTAATGATCTCCGAATTGCCATGGTGCAAAGGCTGACCTCCTCCACCGATACATCCTCCAGGACAGGCCATAACCTCAATAGCATGGAATTGTGATTTTCCCGATCTCACATCGTTGAGAAGCTTCCTGGCATTTCCAAGTCCATGAGCGATACCAATGTTTAATGGCAGACCATCGAAATCCAAAGTCGCAGAACGAACACCTTCCATACCCCTCAGCTCTGTAAATTCAATCCTTTCAAGTTTCTTGCCCGTATATAGTTCGTATGCAGTACGACAGGCAGCTTCGATAACGCCACCGGTATTTCCAAATATTACTCCTGCTCCTGTAGATTCACCCAACGGTGAATCAAACTCTTCATCATGAAGGTTTTTTATATCGATATTTGCCTGTTTGATGAATGAAGCGAGTTCCCTTGTGGAAATTGAAAAATCAACATCAGGATTACCATCCACTGAGAATTCATCCCTCTGACATTCATATTTTTTTGCAAGACATGGCATTATTGACACCACGACCATATCTTTGCGATTTACACCGATCTTGTCGGCAAAGTATGTTTTAGCAATTGCTCCGAACATCTGTTGCGGCGATTTTGCTGTTGATGGGACATCTTTCAGATCGGGGAAATATTCTTCAAAGAAATTTACCCAGCCTGGGCAGCAGGATGTAAGTATAGGGATCTTTGCGGTTTTGTCACCCTTCAGATACTTGCTGAGTCTGTCAAGAAGTTCAGTACCTTCCTCCATTATAGTAAGGTCTGCTGCGAAGTCGGTATCAAATACATAATCGAACCCAAGGGTTCTCAGAGCCGCTGTCATTTTACCTGTCACCAAAGTTCCCGGAGCCAGTCCGAACTCTTCTCCAAGAGCAGCACGGACAGCAGGTGCTGTTTGTACAACAACTGTCTTGGTTGGATCAACGAGTGCTCTGAGTACCTGCGGAACATGGTTAACTTCTGTGAGAGCACCTGTAGGACAAACGGAGACACACTGTCCGCAATATGTGCATGTTGAATGTTCGAGATTCTGCTCAAATGCAGGAGCTACTGTAGCCATGAATCCTCTGTTAACAGCCGATATTGCGCCAACAGTTTGAACATCATTACACATCATTTCGCAACGGCGGCACATGATACATTTGTCAAGGTTTCGTATGATCGAAGGTGAAGTATCCATCCTAAAGGTAGACACTGCTGCGTATTCAGCTCCGGGTATATCCTTGATTCCGAGCCTGTGAGCCATATCCTGAAGTTCACAGGTACCTGATTTAGAACATACAAGACAGTCTTTAGGGTGATTGGATAGGATAAATTCCATTACAGTCCTGCGAGCGTTAAGAACCCTTGGTGTATGGGTCTTTACAACCATTCCCGGTTCACATTTGGTAGCGCAGGTAGGAGCCAGGGTCCTTCTTCCTGAAACTTCTGCAACACAAATACGGCAGCCTGCCGGTTTGTTTTCAATATTCATATCATGAAGCTCCATATAACATAGGGTTGGAATATCAATTCCCAACTCCCTTGCAGCTTTATATATTGTAGTACCTCTGGGTACATCAATCTCTTTATTATCAATAGTAAGCTTTATAGTTTCCATTATTATTTTGATTATCTGATAAATATTGCATCAAACTTACATTTCTCCATACACGCACCGCATTTTATGCAGATTGAAGGATTAATATGATGAATCTCTTTTCTCTGGCCCGAAATAGCATTAACCGGACATACCCTGGCACAAGCTGTACAACCCACACAATTTTCAGGGTTGATAACATATTCCATCAGGCTTTTGCATTGACCTGCAGGGCACTTTTTATCTGTTACGTGTGCAACATATTCATCATAGTAGTTTTCCATCATTGACAGGACAGGATTTGGAGAAGTCTGCCCAAGACCACAAAGAGCAGTATCTTTAATAACCAAACTCATATTCTTCAGTCTGTCAAGATCTTTGAGAGAACCTTTACCTTCACAAATCTGGCCCAGGAGCTCATGTAACCTCTTATTCCCAATTCTGCAGGGAGCACATTTCCCACATGATTCCTCCACAGTGAATTGAAGGAAGAATTTTGCCATCGAAACCATGCAATCATCTTCATCGAGAATAATCATAGCTCCTGAACCCATTATTGATCCTGCTGCTATGAGGTTATCGAAATCAATAGGAATATCGAGATGTTTTTCGGAAAGACAACCGCCTGATGGTCCGCCGGTTTGAATGCCCTTGAATTTTTTACCATTTCTTATACCTCCTCCGATCTCAAATATTACTTCCCTGAGTGTAGTTCCCATCGGTACTTCGATGAGTCCGACATTATTGATCTTGCCTGCGAGGGCAAATACTTTGGTTCCTTTTGATTTTTCAGTCCCAATACTGGCAAACCATTTTGCGCCTTTGAGTATTATAGCCGGAATAGCAGCAAAGGTTTCAACATTGTTAACATTTGTGGGTTTACCCTCATACCCGGCTTCAGCAGGGAAAGGTGGCTTAACTGTAGGCTCACCACGAAGTCCTTCCATCGAATGAATCAAAGCTGTCTCCTCACCACATACAAAAGCACCAGCGCCATAACGGAGTTTAATATCAAAATTAAAACCAGTGCCAAATATATTATTACCAAGCAATCCACTTTCTCTGGCCTGGTTTATTGCAATTTTTAATCTTTCAATTGCTAAAGGGTATTCGGCTCGGATATATATCAGTCCGTTGCTTGACCCGATACTATATCCACAAATTGCCATAGCCTCAAGGACTGAGTGAGGATCGCCTTCCAGAACTGAACGGTCCATAAATGCACCAGGGTCGCCTTCATCGGCATTACAAACAACATATTTCACATCAGACTGGTTTTTTCTTGCAAGTTCCCACTTGAGACCCGTTGAGAACCCCGCACCACCACGACCTCTTTGACCTGAAGCCTTAACCTCTTTGATAACTTCTTCAGGTGTCATCGCAGTCAATACCTTCCCCAGCGCCTGATAGCCGTCACGGGCTATGTATTCATCAATATTTTCCGGGTTAATAAAACCGCAGTTCCGAAGAACTACCCTGAGCTGTTTTTTGAAAAAGCCCATATCTTTTGAATCGGATACCGATTCTTTGGTTACGGGATCTTTGTATAACAGTCTGGTAACTTTTTTTCCTTTGATTATGTGTTCTTCTACAATTGTCTGTGCATCTTCAGGTTTAACCCCAACATATATTGTATTGTCAGGCATTACTTTTACAATCGGACCCTTTTCGCAAAAGCCAAAACATCCTGTCATAATAACCTGGACAGAATCCATCAGACCCTTTGCTTCGAGTTCATCTCTTAAATTGCAGACAATAGCATCGCTTTCTGAGGTATGACAACTTGTGCCACCGCAAACCAGAAGATGCATACTGTATTTTGACATACTTTTTCCTCCTTATTCTTTTAAGTCAATAGTTTGATAATTAACAGGAATGATACCATCAACCAGTTCTCCCGTTTTTATGTATTTCTCGATGATCTGGTCAGCCCTTTTCAGGTCAACAAAACCAAAAACCACCGGGTCCTGTCCCGGAAGTTTAACTTCAATTGTCGGTTCTGCATAACAGTACCCCATACAGCCTGTCTGAGTTACAAAAGCAGCAACATTTCTCCTGTCAAGCTGTTCCATAAAAAACTCCATGATAGCTTTGGCTCCGGATGCTATGCCGCAAGTTGCCATAGCAACTTTCACCTGAACAACGTTCTCAGGATCAATGGCTTTAACCCGGATGCCCAATCCGCTCTTTAATTCTTCGCGTTTCTTCTTCAGATCCGCGAGTGATGTGATTTTTGACAT
>PLMC01000049.1:213-36584 GCA_003141495.1 Bacteroidales bacterium | reverse complement strand
GCATATGACAGGGTGCAATTCAAAGAGATCCTGTTAACTGAAGGCGATACATTCAGCAGGTATGTTGCCCGTATTGAAGAGATGTGGGAATCGATGAATATAATTGAACAACTGATAGATAATATACCCGAAGGACCATTTTCAGTTAAAATGAAACCAATTATAAAACTGCCTGAAGGTGAATATTATCAAAGGGTTGAGACTGCACGTGGTGAACTGGGGGTGTTTGTTATAAGCGATGGGAACAAGAATCCTTACCGCGTAAAATTCAGATCTCCTAATTTTTCGAATCTTTCTGTGCTAAACCATATTGCAAAAGGCTTCAAGATTGCTGACCTTGTTGCAATCGGAGGATCACTTGATTTGATAATACCGGATATTGACAGGTAAGCAGAGGCATGCGGTATGCGGTATGCGGTGTGCGATGTGCCGGAAACCGCGAACTACTAACCGAGAACCGCACACCAATTAATAGAGTACCAGAATTTTATAATATAAAAATAAGGACCTAAAGAAAATTTAATTTATGCTATCTGAGATTGTTGCTCTGAACACTTCCACTTCCCTGTCAGTCCCATGGTGGAAAGTCGTTTACGATTTTTCTACGCTCACACAATGGATCGATTCAAGCCTTCACAATGCGATGTCTCCTTTTTGGACGACTGTTACCGAGATGCTGATTATCGGAGTATTAATCCTGCTGTTCTATGCACTCGTTGGATTATTCCTGGTGTACGCCGAGAGAAAAGTATGTGCATTTATGCAGAACAGGCTTGGACCCAACAGAGTAGGACCTTTCGGGATATTCCAGACAATCGCGGACCTTTTCAAATTACTTTTCAAAGAGCTTATACCAATCAAGAATGCCGATGGATTTCTCTTTAACCTTGCTCCCTTTATTGTCATTATAGCATCATTTATGGCCATAGCTGCAATTCCTTTTGCAAAAGGACTGCATGCAATCGACCTCAATATAGGAGTATTATATGTTATTGCAGTTTCAGCTATGGGAGTTATCGGAGTGCTTCTGGCCGGATGGTCGAGTAATAACAAGTATTCCTTGATTGGTGCAATGAGAAGCGGGGCACAGATTGTAAGTTATGAATTATCGGTTGGTCTGTCAATTATTACCATTGTCATCCTTGCAGGATCGATGCAGCTGTCAGTGATAGTTGAGGCTCAGAGAAATGGATGGTTCATCTTTACCGGTCATATTCCGGCATTCATAGCTTTCATTATTTTCCTGATTTCCAGTACTGCCGAAACAAANNGAATATATCAACATGTTTATTGTTGCATCGATTGCAGCAACGGTTTTCCTAGGAGGATGGATGCCGTTTCATGTTGGTCACTGGACAGGTTTTAACAATGTGATGGATTTCATTCCACCCTTTATATGGTATATAGGAAAAACATTCTTTGTAATATTCATGATGATGTGGTTCAAATGGACTTTCCCCCGTTTGAGAATTGATCAGCTGCTTACACTGGAATGGAAATACTTATTGCCGATCAATCTTGTTAATGTATTGATTATGGCATTTATAGTCCTTATGGGCTGGCATTTTTAATTTTAAATAACAGTAAATATTTATCTCTGAATGAGAAGTATAATAGATTATCTGAAGGACATAATACTAGGTGTTTGGTCACTACTGAAAGGTATGAAAGTCACTGGATCATATTTTTTCAGGCCAGGTACAATTATTACTCAAAAATACCCTTCGAATCGTAAGGACCTTGTGATGTTCGACCGCTTCAAAGGCGAGGTGATTATGCCTCACAATGAAAAAAACGAACACAAGTGCACAGGTTGTGGAATCTGTGAAATTAACTGTCCTAATGGCACGATTGAAATTATCTCAAAATCAATTATTACTGAAGATGGCAAAAAGAAGAGAGCTATCGATAAACACATCTACAGGTTAAGTATGTGCACCTTTTGTGGTTTATGTGTTAAGACATGTCCTTCAAATGCGCTTGCTTTTGATCAGAAATTTGAACATGCCGTCTTTAACAGGGCGCTTCTTATAAAAACATTAAATAAACCAGGTTCACAATTAATGAAAGGAGTTGAGTAATGGCCTCTATCATGTTTATTCTTTTTTCTGCGATGATTGTTATCTTTTCAATATTAACGGTAACGAGTCGCAAAATACTGAGAGCTGCAGTATTTCTTCTATTTGTTCTGGTATCAACTTCAGGGCTTTATTTCATGTTGAATTATCAGTTTCTTGCTGCTGTTCAGCTTACTCTTTATGCTGGTGGGATAGTTGTTCTGATAATCTTCTCAATTCTCCTGACAAGTCATATTAGTCAGAATTTTGAATCTTCGGGTTGGAAAAAGAATATATTTTCAGCAATTGCTGCCTTAATCGGTGCTATACTATCTGTTATAACAATTCTCGATTACCGGTTTTCAGCAACTACCGAGGCAGCAAAAGAGGTAAATATGACCTTAATAGGAAAAAGTCTCTTGTCAGTTAATTATGACGGATATGTACTACCATTTGAGGTGATATCTATTCTGCTTCTTGCTGCGATGGTCGCAGCAATTGTCGTTGCCAAAAAAGGAGCTCCAAAAACAATCGGTTTACCAAAATAAAATCAGAAATAAAATGAACTCAGAAATACCACTACAATATTTTTTAATCCTGGCAACTGTAATGTTTTTTACCGGAGTATACGGATTTCTTACACGCCGGAATCTTATCACAATACTAATGTCAGTTGAGCTGATTTTAAATTCAGTAAATATAAATTTTCTGGCTTTTAACAGATATCTCTATCCACATAAGCTGGAAGGTATGTTTTTCAGCCTGTTTATAATCGCTGTTGCTGCTTCCGAGGCTGCAGTTGCAATAGCTATAATAATAAATATTTACAGGCGGTTCTCAACCATAAATGTGGAAGACGTTAATGAAATGAAATACTAAAAAACGGTTTGCGGTATGAGGTGCGCGGTGTGCGGTAACAACTTTACAACTTTACAGATTTACAATTTTACGAAACTCCTTATATGATAAATTTCAATTATACAATCTGGATTCTTCTGCTGCCCTTTCTTATGTTTTTATTTCTGGGACTGGCAGGTCATAAGTATTTTCCAAGGCTCTCAGGTATTTTGGGAACCTGCGGACTGGCTGTAATTACAGTTCTGTCGTATATTACTGCCTACAAATACTTTTTTGCAAGTGAAAAGGTTGACGGAGCTTATCAGAAAATAATAGCTTTCAATTTTACATGGCTTCAGTTTACAGATAAACTGCACATAGATATCGGAGCATTGCTTGATCCTATTTCGGTCATGATGCTTATAGTAATAACAACTGTTTCATTCATGGTTCATATATACAGCCTTGGATATATGAAGGGAGAAAAGGGTTTCGAACGTTTCTTTTCATTTCTGTCACTTTTTAGCTTCTCTATGCTGGGATTGGTTCTCGCGACAAATATCTTTCAGATGTATATCTTCTGGGAACTTGTAGGCGTGTCTTCATATTTATTGATAGGATTCTACTATCAGAAACCATCTGCAGTAAGAGCTTCAAAAAAAGCATTTATAGTGACACGATTTGCAGACCTGGGATTTCTTATCGGTATTCTGATTTTATCATTTAATACTAAGACATTTGATTTCATAACCCTTACCAATCCTACTGGTCCGGCAATTGCACAGGGTAGCGGTATAGCCTTCCTTGGCCTGTCTGTGATGACTTGGTCTATGATCTTCGTATTCATGGGAGGTGTTGGTAAATCGGCGATGTTCCCATTCCACATCTGGCTTCCCGATGCTATGGAAGGTCCGACTCCTGTTTCGGCTCTTATCCATGCGGCAACTATGGTTGTTGCGGGCGTTTATCTTGTTGCAAGAATGTTTCCTATATATGCTTTATCTGCGCCTGTAGCGCTCAATGTAGTTGCCCATGTCGGTGCCTTTTCTTCTCTCTTCGCAGCAGTTATTGCCTGCACTCAAACGGATATTAAAAGGGTTCTGGCGTATTCCACCATGTCGCAGATCGGTTATATGATGCTTGCCCTGGGAGTAGCAGGTTATGGCGGACATGAGGGTTTAGGATATATGGCATCAATGTTCCATCTTTTTACACATGCAATGTTTAAAGCGTTACTTTTTCTGGGAGCCGGTGCAATTATACATGCTGTTCACAGTAATTATATGACTGAAATGGGCGGACTTCGCAAATATCTGCCAGTTACTCACGTAACTTTTTTAATAGCTTGTCTTACCATTGCAGGAATTCCACCTTTTTCAGGCTTTTTCAGTAAAGATGAAATACTTGCAGCCGCATTCCACAGTAATAAAGTTCTTTTCGCAGTAGAGTATGCCGTTGCGGGACTGACTGCGTTTTATATGTTCAGGCTTTATTTCAGTGTTTTCTGGGGAAAAGATATTAACTATCACCAAACACCGCATGAGGCTCCTGCAACTATGACTATTCCGTTAATTGTTCTTGCAGTTGGATGCTTAGTATCAGGTTTTATTCCTTTTAATAAACTGGTTACATCCGATGGAAAGGCCTTCGAAACTGAAATCGAATTGGTGATAGCAATCCCTTCTGTATTGATAGGTTTGCTTGGGATCGGAATTGCATATATAATGTATAGGAAAGAGAGTGCAATACCCGATAAACTGATTGCAACATTTAAGTACAGTTATAAATGGGTTTACAATAAGTTTTATATAGATGAACTNNCAAAGTGTCTCATTCAGGATAAGAGGATTTCAATCGGGCCAGTTACAGAAATATGCTTTTGTTTTCATAACCGGGGCGATCATGCTGGCGATATTATTTATATACCTGTGGAAATAACTGATAATAAAGAAAAAGACTTTTAATTATGGATATTTTATCTCTTTTTGTAGTAATCCCGGTCTTAACAATCACAGCTATCCTGCTCCTGAAAGATACACGGCAGGTTCGTTTGATCTCGGCATTCGGAATGGGACTGCAGTTACTTATGGCAATAAGTCTTGTGATCCTTTATCTTACAGCGCGCCATGCCGGAAATAATGATGAGATGTTATTTGTAAAAGACTATTTATGGTTTAAAAGTCTTAATATTCATTATACAGTCGGTGCCGACGGGATATCCGTTGCAATGATAACACTGACCTCTCTGGTTGTATTTGCCGGGATCTTTGCCTCCTGGGAAGTTGAGTTCCTCCGTAAAGAATTTTTTGTATCCCTGATTCTCCTGGCTACCGGCGTTTTCGGATTTTTTATCTCTATCGACCTTTTTACCATGTTCCTGTTTTACGAACTGGCAGTTATACCAATGTATCTGTTAATAGGAATCTGGGGTACCGGTCCAAAAGAGTATTCAGCAATGAAACTGACGCTCATGCTAATGGGTGGATCAGCACTGCTTCTTGTGGGTTTGCTCGGAATTTATTTTAATTCTTCCCCTGATGGAAGCCGGCTCACATTTAACATTCTTGAGATCTCAAAAGTTGTCATTCCTTTGCCTGCTCAGAGAATATTCTTTCCTCTGACATTTGTAGGATTCGGTGTTCTTGGAGCATTATTCCCTTTTCATACGTGGTCGCCTGACGGTCATGCCTCCGCTCCTACGGCTGTTTCGATGTTACATGCGGGAGTTCTGATGAAACTGGGAGGCTATGGCGCCTTCAGGGTGGCTATTTTTCTTATGCCTCAGGCTGCTCATGAGTTATCCTGGATCTTTATTATACTTAGTTCAATCAGTGTCATTTATGGAGCATTCGGGGCAATTGCCCAGAAGGACCTGAAATATATCAANNGGACTTGTCCTATTTGCTGTACTGATGATGAATCAGACAGCCATGAACGGAGCAATAATCCAGATGATCTCTCATGGTTTGATGACAGCATTATTCTTTGCTCTTATCGGGATGCTTTATGGACGTACTCATACAAGAATGATAAACGAGATGGGAGGACTGATGAAGATTATTCCATTCCTGTCTGTTTGTTATGTAATTGCTGGGCTGGCTTCACTGGGACTTCCAGGTCTTAGTGGTTTCGTAGCTGAAATGACAATTTTCGTTGGAGCATTCCAGCATCCTGACCTCTTTTATCGGATCGTGACCGTTCTGGCAGTTTCTTCCATAGTTATAACTGCAGTATATATTCTGAGGGTTATAGCAATTTTGTTACTCGGTCCTACAACAAATGAGCATTTTGAACATCTGCCCGATGCAAAATGGTTTGAAAAGATTTCGGCAGTGACACTGATAGGATCTGTAGCTGCAATTGGGTTGGCACCATTCTGGCTCTCGGCGATGATTGGAACAAGTCTTCATCCTATTATTGAAAAGATTTTATCTCTCAACCCATTTTGAACAGTCTATTTATAAATGTTTTGGATAATATTATTATATGAGCTCAGGTACTTTTTTAATAATGCGTCATGAACTGCTGCTGATTGCTGCAGCTCTTTTAGTGTTGATTGCTGAGATATTCTGGAATCCGGATAAAAAGGGAAGTATAAGTCTTTTTTCAATAATCCTTTTTGGAGTAATAACGATAATTGGCTTCCTGCCATCCCCTTCAGGATCACTCTTCGGAGGTATGTATGTTTCAACGGGAACCAGGCTTATTATGAAGAATATCCTGAATATAGGTGTGTTGCTTGTATTTATTCAGTCGGTTACTTGGCTTAAAAAAGAAGAAAATTCAGAAAAAATAAGTGAATATTTTCTCTTACTTCTTTCGACTCTGGTCGGAATGAATTTCATGATTTCAGCAGGTCATTTTTTAATATTTTATATAGGAATAGAACTGGCTACTATTCCTATAGCAGCTCTTGCCGCATACGATCGTTTTAAAAACAAATCTGCCGAAGCGGGCATTAAACTCATATTGTCATCTGCATTATCGTCGGGCGTTCTGCTCTACGGCTTGTCCATGATTTACGGAACTACAGGCACCCTGTATTTCAGTGAGGTCGCCACTCATTATGGTAATACTAATCTGCAAACGCTCGGTTTCATCTTCTTTTTTGCCGGTATGGCTTTTAAAATTTCAATCGTTCCTTTCCATCTCTGGACAGCCGATGTTTATGAAGGCTCACCTGTAAATATAACATCATATCTGTCGGTTATATCAAAAGGGGCAGCGCTGTTTATTTTAATAATTATCTTATTCACTGTATTTCCGATAATAATTGCAACCTGGCAGAAAACTATTTTTGTTACTTCTATACTGACCATGACAATAGGTAATCTATTTGCCATCCGTCAGCAGAACCTGAAACGATTCCTTGCATTCTCATCGATATCGCAGGCAGGATACATTCTTTTAGGCCTGATTGGTGGAAATCAGCTCGGCATGGCATCGGTAATTTATTATATCCTGGTTTACATTTTTTCAAATCTGGGTGCTTTTGGGGTAGTGACTGCTATTTCAAATGCAACCGGGAAGGAAAACATCGATGACTATAATGGTCTTTATCATACAAACCCGAAACTAAGCCTTATAATGACCCTGGCATTGTTTTCTCTTGCCGGAATCCCTCCTGTCGCTGGATTTTTCGGAAAATTCTTTTTATTTACTGCAGCTGCACAGAAAGGGTTCTACCTGCTGGTACTGATTGCAGTTCTGAACACGATAATTTCCTTATTTTATTATCTTCTTGTTGTAAAGGCAATGTTCATTAACAAAAACGAAACACCTATTACAATGTTCAAAAGTGACTTTTCTACGCGGTTTGCGTTGGGACTCTGCGTAATTGGTATAGTTGTAACAGGATTTGCGAGTATTATTTTTGAGGTTATAAGAAATTTAAGCTTTGGAGTCTGAACGAAAGATAAAAGATAAAAGTAAAAAGACAAAAGTAAAGAAAGTTGCTGGTTACTGGTTGCTGGTTATGATTTGAGTTCAACCCGAAATTAGAACCAAGCAACAAGAAACAAGAAACAAGCAACAATACAAAAGTAGAAGAGATGGCACTAAATAATGCGAAACATATTATAGGAGAAATAGATGGCATACGTTGTACGATTATTGAGACAGGTGCCTCTCTTGAACGCGTCGCCTTCCTGAGCGATCTGTTAAGTTTCAATAACATGGAAGTAAAAGAGATGCTGGAAGCATCTACGGTTCCTGGTGAAGAAATAAAATATACAATTGGGGTGACAGATCTTATCTTTAATCCTGTTTTCGCGATATATGAACGGCAATTGAAAACCCGCGAAGGAACATTTGTTACTCCTGGTTACTGGAAAGAAGAATGCATAGAATGCGATCCCCGGTACTGGATGAGGAGAAAATCATCAACTAAAAATTAACGATAGTTATCTTCATAAATTTTCTTGATCTTTGTTCTAGTTTAAATTATAAGGATTTTTGTTCAACTGAATAATTTCACTAAACTATCTAAAAGATTTCGCTCTGAAAATAATTTTTTTCAATTCTATGTTAAGGATACTGGCCTCGGTATTGATAAAAAGCATCACGATGCTATTTTTAATATATTCCGGCAAATTGATGATACACATACCCGAAAATTCGGTGGAATGGGAATCGGTTTGTCGATAGCTAAAAAGACAGTTGAAATAATGGGCGGAAGAATTTGGTTGGAGTCTGAACCCTCAAAAGGATCAGTGTTCTATTTCACTATTCCATTTTTACCGGATAATAATAAAAAAGAAATTAACGAAGAAGATAAAGTATTGACCAAGATGAAAAACTATGTGGGTAAAACAATTTTGATTGCTGAGGATGAACAATCGAATTTTGATTTTTTAAAAATTTTATTTACCAGAATGAATATCCGTGTTTTATGGGCAAAAGATGGTCTCGAAGCTGTAAGTCTCTGCGAAACTGATTCTTCTATTAACCTCGTATTAATGGATATTAAAATGCCCATTCTAAACGGATATGAGGCAACTAAGCTGATCAAAAATAAGAGACCTGATCTACCAATTGTTGCACAAACAGCATATGCAATGATTTCTGATAAGCTGGAAGCTGAAAAAGCCGGTTGTGACGGTTATTTATCTAAACCAATAAAAATAAGTCAAATAACAGAAGTATTAGAAAAATATCTTTGATTTACAGGCCCGCTATGAGTATTTAGATGCTGTCATTATTCCAGATTCCCCAGGCTTTTTCAGCCTGTGAATGCAGCATCTTGACTCCGCTTATGATCAAACATCCCTGCTCCGCTCCCATTCTTAGAAAAGATGTAATTTCCGGATTATAAACAAGATCGAACAAGATGTGCTTTCGGTTAAGCCTTCGATAATTTATTTCGGGTCTGCTTACAATATTTGGGAACATTCCCAGAGGAGTAGTATTTATTATCAGCTGAGCGTTGTCCAGAATTTCTGAATCGATATCTGAATAAACTAATATACCAGGTTTCCTTTCTCTAGAGACCAGATCCACTTTTAATCCAAATTTCTTTAGCACATGACAAACAGCTCTGGAACTTCCTCCGGTTCCAAGAACCAGAGCATTTCTGACATTATCTCCGATAAATGGCAGAAGAGTGTCTCTTATTCCTGTTACATCGCTGTTATATCCAAATAGTTTTATTTTTCCGTCAGGTCTCCGGATTTTAATAACATTTACAGCACCTATCTCTTCTGCCTCAGGGTCAATAACGTCTAAAAATCGGATTATTTCCGATTTGTATGGTATTGTGATATTCAGTCCGCACAGTTCATCATCTGAAACAACTAATTCCCTGAATTCATCAAGTTCTTTTAGCGGGTAGTTATTATATAAGCAATCAGTGATATGTTCAGTAAAGAATTTTTCAGTAAAATATTTTTTTGAGAAAGAATGACTGAGAGGATATCCAATGAGACCAAATTTTCTCATTTTCAGGGGTATATATTAGCTAAGTGAACTAGAATATCTTTTAACTACTGTTTTAATTCTTCAGGCAGAAACTGAAAAAAAGTGTCTCCGCGAAGTCCCAGTCGAAGTGATTCCAGCGGAATAATTTCGTGTGGTGCAATATTTCCAAGATTAACGTTTGCTCCAAAATTCTTAATGAACCAGGCCTGTTGCGATTTCAGAGGAGCTTCCCAGATTACATTTTCGAGTTTAACATGTTCGGCTATGCCGCATATAATCTTATTGTTTATTGAACCGTCCTCATTATAAATCCCTGTAGTGCCCGATTCACGCGCTTCGGCAATAACTTTAACTGATCCGGCACCTAATTCAGATTTCATCATAGCAACCCATTCTTCCGGACTATAGACCACATTCTTTTTCTTTGAGCCAACTTCTGAAATGACTGTACCTCTTTCGGTAAGTTTTGAAATATACTCCAGTTTTCTCTTATGCTCAATGTCAAAAGACCCGTCTGATACTTCAACCATATCAATTTCATTTTTATCAAGAAAATCAACGAATTCTTTAAACATATTCCTCACAATGAAGGCCTCGAAAAGGGTGCCTCCAAAATATGGAATAGCGCCTGCATTTTTATAAATGGCTATTTTCTTTTCAAATCCCGGGGTAATCAAAGACGTTCCAAAGCCAAGTTTAACATAATCTGTATAAGCGCTTCCAACCGACATAAAGTCTTCTGCTTCCCTTATACTCAATCCTTTATCCATTACCATTGTGATACCTGAATCCCTGGGCTTTTGAGGTCTGTCAGGAATAAACGGAAGCGTCTGCATCATATCTAGTTAGTTTTTAAAAATGTCAAATAAGATTATTGCTCTCGAGAAGTTTTTTTATCTTTCTTGTCAAGCGCTCGGTTGGAAAGATATCCTCAAACTCTGAAAAGAGTTCCTTATCAAGATTTATTGCAAGAGAAAGGTGACGATAAGCTTTGTCGAAGATACCGGAATGCAAATAAAATGAAGCCAGCAGATAATTAATACCTGGCACATCGCCTGTTACTTTATAAGCATGTTCGAGATACGGAAGAGCTTTCGCTGCAAGTCCGTCTTTCAGAATAATAGACCCCAGGTCTGCCCAGACCTCATCGTAATATGAATCGAGTTTGAGTGCTTCCCTGAAGCATCTTAGTGCAGCTTTTTTCTCCCCTTTGGAATAATGTGCTTTACCGAGCAAGTACCATATTTCGGGATTCTCATCATCGAGACGGACAGCTTTTCTGAAAAAGATAAGACTGTCATCGGTATTTCCGGTATTAAGTGCAATAACACCCAGCCCAAACCACGGGTCGGCAAACTCAGGGGCAAGTTCTATCGCTTCCTGGTAATATTTGCGTGCCATGACGACCTCCCCCACTTTTTCGTAACATTCTGCCAGATAAGTCATGGCTTCAAAACTTTCAGGCTCGTTTTCAAGGTATTCATGATATATCGGAATTGCATCGGAATATCTTTCAAGGTTGCTGAGTATATTTCCTTTGTTGAATATTGCGAAAGTATTCTGAGAGTTTATTGCAAGAGCATAATCATAAGCTTCCATTGCTTTATCGTACGATTCAAGCTTATTATAGATTATTCCAAGATTGTACCAGGCGCTGTCTGAAAATGGTTCCTCATCAAGATATTTAAGATAGTATCTGATACTATTCTCATAATCCTCAATCTTCTCATAAGCATATGCCATATCATAAAGATGAGCTTTGAATTCAGGTTCCATTTCGATTAGCTTCTCCATGTATGGAATCAGATGCTCATAATAATTAAGATTTTGCAGGACTGAAGTTATTGCAAAAAGAATGTTTTCAAAATCTTCGGTATCCAGAGTCAGAGAATAATCAAACATTTTTTTTGCACCCTGAATGTCTCCAAGCATGCCGAAAGCCGTTCCTTTGGCTATATATATCTCATGATTTCCCGGTTCAATGTTTTCAAGTTTCTTAAGTAACCTCAAAGCTTCAACAGCTCTTCCTTTATCGAGAAGTACTCTGGCTTTTCTTAACTGTATAGAAACTGAATGCGGATGCTGTTCACTTGCCAATGTAGCAGCTTCAAATGCTTTTATTGAGTTATTACTCTCAATATAATAATCTATAATTGTCTCAAATTCAATAACATCAAAGAAATAATTTTCATTATTTCTTTTCATTTTCTCAAACTTCTGTACTGCATGCTTCACCTCTTCCTCATAGGAAAACCCATACTTATCATCTTCCATAGCTTTCAAAAATATGACTACAAAATTAATACTATTTTTAATAAGGATGTTTCCATGGTTGCTCAATTATTAACATTTTAAAATTTTTTTAACCAATTGATAAACAAGAAAGTATAATTAAAATGCACTTATTATCGCTTTTTTTTAAAATCAGACGCAACCTGCAGTCCAAAATAGTCATCTATTATTTGTAAATCAGATATATTTTAGAAAATCATATCCTATTTACCCTATAATTAACCTAAATTCTACCTTCGAAGAACCGGGCGACCTCCCGGTTTTTCATTTTATATTAATATATTTGTATTGATATATTCCTTAAAATACATTTGCATGAAAAAATCTGGATTTATCAATATTGTGTCAGTTGCAATGGGTGTCATTCTTATTTCAATTTGTTTTAATAACTGCAAAAAAACTGAAAATCCTATAAAGTATCCTCAGGGAACATTCCCCGATACAGTTATTAATATAGCTGATATCAATTCGGCCTATGATGATTATAACATTGCCTTATACCAGATAAATAATTATATGCCGATAATATTCTCAAGTAACAGGAAAAGTTCCGGAGGGCAATTTGATCTTGAACAGGGGATTATTTCATATTTATTCGATCAGACTACCGGCGTTTTTGGATTTGGATCTAAAATGACTACTGATGCATTTCTTGACAAACTAATAGGGAAAGCGGTAACGCCCGGGAATGATTTCGGACCATACAGACTCTTCAGCACAGTAGATGGCTACGAATATCTTTTGCTTTCTTCGGTAAATGCGGTAGGAAACCTTGATTTTTTTTATCTTAAGAATCAGCCTACATCCGGATCATTTCTTCCTGATGTATCAGGTCCGTTCCCAATTAAGCTTATGAATACTGATAATGATGATGCATATATCTGTTTCAATTTTGGTCAGGATACTGCATATTTTTCGTCAAACAAGGATGGAAACTTTGACATTTTTTCTCTCATTAAACCGAAAGACCAGGATCTGACATCATGGTTTAATCTTGATTATTCACTGCCTGCAAAAGTGGATAGTATTAATAGTTTATTTGAGGATAAATGTCCGTTCATATACAAAAACATAATGGTTTTTTCCTCCAATCGTCCGGGTGGAATTGGCGGTTATGACCTTTATTATTCGATTTTTAAAAATGGGAAATGGAGCTCTCCAGTTAACTTTGGCCCTCGGATAAATACATCATATGATGAGTATCGGCCTGTCATTGGGTTCGATCCTTATTTCACAAATAAATTTTTAATGTTTTCTTCAAACAAACCGGGTGGCAAAGGAGGATTTGATCTCTATTTCACAGGAGTGGATTTTTCTTCACAATAAATCCTGAACCTNNCCCGGAACAGGGGTAATATAAGAGGACTTAGGTGCTACCTTATCAAAATCTACATCCCCGATAAGTTTAAATCCCGATCTGGTCTCATGACTGATAACTCGGGTTGTCCCTACATCGAAAATTACCACACCTTCTTTGACCATATCTTCTCTGACAAATGCGGGAGATCCGATTGCTGCAATAATTATATCAGCATCTCTGACAATTTCTTTTATGTATTTTGTACGGCTATGAATAACAGTAACGGTAGCATCCATTCCTTTCTGGGAGAGCAGAATACTTACCGGCCGGCCGACTATATTACTACGACCGATCACAACACAGTTTTTTCCTGAAGTTTCGATACTATATCTTTTTATAAGCTCTACAATCCCATAAGGAGTCGCAGGCAGATATCCAGAAAGGCCGATAACCATCTTCCCGATATTAACCGGGTGAAATCCGTCTACATCTTTTCGGGGATCAATAGCCTCAATTACCTTATTCTCTGATATATGTGCAGGCAATGGCAATTGAACAATGAATCCATCCACGTCCTGATCATTATTTAATTCAGCAATTCTTTTGAGTAAAATAGCTTCAGCAATTTCATTGCCTAATCTGATCACTTTTGATTTGAAACCGACCTCATCACAATCCTTTACCTTATTGGCAACGTAAGTTTCGCTTGAACCATTATCACCTACCAGAATAGCTGCGAGATGTGGAATTTTTTTACCAGATGCTTTAAGTTTTATTACTTCTTCAGCAATTTCCTTTTTGATTTCAGAGGCTACCTTCTTACCGTCAATAATTTTATACATGTAATATTATTTTTTGCCCATGAGTTTCGCAACATTTCCCCCTTTTGTCATCATCTTCATCATCTTTTTGGTTTCATCGAACTGCTTCAGAAGTTTATTCACCTCCTGCACGCTTGTTCCGCTTCCTGTTGCAATTCTTTTCCGCCTGCTGCCATTCAGAACGACAGGATTAGTTCGCTCTTCAGGTGTCATACTTCTGATAATTGCTTCGATACCTTTGAAAGCATTATCGTCTATATCCAGATCTTTTACAGCTTTACCCACTCCGGGGATCATAGCCATCAGGTCCTTGACATTCCCCATCTTTTTTATTTGCTGGATCTGGGTGATAAAATCGTTAAAATCGAACTGATCTTTTGAGATTCGCTTCTGGAGTTTTCTGGCTTCTTCAGAGTCATATTGTTCCTGAGCTTTTTCAACCAGAGAAACTATATCGCCCATCCCCAAAATCCTGTCAGCCATCCTTTCAGGGTAGAAGATATCAATAGCCTCCATCTTTTCTCCTGAACTTACAAACTTGATTGGTTTGTTGACTACCGATTTAATTGAAAGAGCTGCTCCTCCCCTTGTATCTCCATCGAGTTTTGTTAATACGACACCATCAAAATTTAACCTTTCATTGAACTCCCTTGCGGTATTTACTGCATCCTGACCGGTCATGGAATCAACAACGAAAAGTATTTCATGCGGATTTACGGCATCTTTAACAGATGATATCTCTTTCATCATCTCCTCATCGATGGCCAGACGACCGGCAGTATCAATAATTACCAGATCGTACCCGGTTTTTTTTGCTTCTTTCACAGCATTACGGGCAATTACGATCGGATTCATATTTCCATCTTCAGTATAAACCGGAACCTCTACCTGTTCTCCGATTATTTTTAATTGTTCTATTGCGGCAGGCCGGTATACATCACAGGCAACAAGTAAAGGGTTCTTTCCCCTTTTGGTTTTTACCCATTTGGCAAGTTTCCCGCTAAAAGTTGTTTTTCCGGAACCCTGAAGCCCGGCAATAAGTATAATTGAAGGATTTATTTTTATGTTAAGATCATTCTTATCGCCACCCATCAGATCAACCAGTTCATCATGAACGATTTTAACCATCATCTGTGACGGGTTAACCGAATTGAGAACTTCCTGCCCTATTGCTTTCTGTTTTACAGTGTCGGTGAATTGTTTAGCTATTTTAAAGTTTACATCTGCATCAAGCAATGCCCTGCGAACTTCCTTAAGTGTCTCAGCAATATTTATCTCAGATATTCTGCCCTGTCCTTTTAAAAGCTTAAAGGATTTCTCCAGCCGTTCACTCAGATTTTCAAACATATATTTTACTAATAAATAATTTTAACTTCTTGTTATTCTTCCCTTTGTGTTCCTTTGTGTTTTTACTTTGTGATACTTTGTGGTTAAATTATATTTTTACCACAAAGGTACACTAAGGTTTTCACGAAGGGTCACAAAGGAAGGTCCAATAAATCACATTCTCTCAGGCATTTCAATACCTAACAGCCACATGCCGGTATATATAATTTCACTTGTTACCTTTGACAATACCATTCTGAAATTTCTTATCTCTTCTTCAGCTTCGCCAAGAATTGAAAAATCATGATAAAACTGGTTATATTCCCTTGAAAGATCATAACAATAATTTGCAATTAAAGCAGGACTATAGCTTGTCGCGGCAGCAGAAACTGTTTCGGAGAATTTACGCAATAATTTTATAAGCTCAATTTCCTTGGGTCCTGTTTTTGTTCCCGAAAACGATATTTGTCCTGTATTAATTCCCAGGTGTTCTGCTTTCCTGAATACCGATTTAATTCTTGTATATGTATATTGAATAAATGGTCCGGTATTTCCATTGAAATCAATTGATTCGGCAGGATTAAATGTCATGTTTTTACGAGGATCCACTTTAAGAATATAATACTTAAGAGCCCCCATGCCGATTTTCCTGAATATATCTTCCTTCTCTTCATCTGAAAAATCAGACAATTTTCCAAGTTCCAGTGAAACTTCCATGGCCGTGAGTTGCATCTCTTTTATGAGGTCATCCGCATCAACGATAGTTCCTTCACGTGACTTCATCCTGCCTTCAGGCAGCTCAACCATACCATATGAGAAATGTATCAGACCATCGGCCCAGTTATATCCTATCCTTTTGAGAAGAGCCTTAAGTACCTGAAAATGATAATTTTGTTCATTCCCAACCACATAAATATTCTTGTCGAAATTGAATTCTTTATACCGGTCAACAGCAGTACCAAGATCCTGGGTCATGTAGACAGCAGTACCATCAGAACGAAGCAAAAGCTTCTGGTCCAGTCCATCCGGAGTCAGATCGGCCCAAACTGAATTATCCTCATTCCTGTAAAGAATCTTTTCTTTTAATGCACGAAGAACAATATCTTTTCCTACTTTATATGTATCTGATTCATAGTAGATTTTATCAAAGTCAACTCCGAGTTTTTTATAAGTCTCATCAAATCCGACGTATACCCAGGAGTTCATCATTTTCCATAAACTTACGATTTCTTCATCACCGGTTTCCCATTTCAGAAGCATCTCCCTCGTCTCTTTCATAAGAGTGGCAGAATTTTTAGCTTCCGTCGCGTCAATACCATTCTGAATAAGTTTCTCGACCTGTTCCTTATAGTTTTTTTCGAATAATACATAGTATTTCCCAACCAGGTGATCTCCTTTCATACCAGATGACTCAGGAGTTTCACCATTTCCGAATTTTTGCCAGGCAAGCATTGATTTGCAGATATGAATACCGCGGTCATTAACAATATTTGTTTTTATAACCCTGTGTCCGCAACCTGATAAAATCCGATAAAGCGAAAACCCAAGAAGGTTGTTACGAATGTGTCCCAGGTGTAAAGGTTTATTCGTATTAGGTGATGAGTATTCAACGAGGATAGTTTCAGGATGTGAAACCTTACAATTCTCAAGATGGGTTTTTTCAGCAGCTATTTTTTTGAAATATTCAACCCACCATGCGTCTGATATTTCAAGGTTAAGGAATCCTTTAATAACATTAAACCCGGAAACTGCAGTGAAGTTATCTTTAAGATATTGTCCTATCGTTTCACCGGTCTTTTCGGGTGTATTTTTTGAGAAACGCAGAAGAGGAAATACAACAAGTGTAAAGTCTCCTTTAAAATCTTTTCTTGTTTCCTGAATTTGAATCAGGTCGTCTTTAACCTCGCTATTGTAGATAATCTTAACAGCTTCTTTTATCTTTTCTTTAAGAACAATCTCCATTTTTTCCTTAACAAATTTCAGGTTGCAAAGATAACATTTTAATATATTGATTTACAAGAAAACATGACTAAAATGGGCAGTAAATCATACATGCAAAAATCAGTGGTTTATACCAACCTAGTAAATTATTTGACTACCGACCAGTTCTTTTTGATAAAGAAAATATTAAAAATAAAAACTTATTATACTTTTGAATATGTTTTTTTATATAACTTTATAATCAATAATAGAATAAAAGGTGGAGTTGAAAAATCTATACATCGAACCGACTGCTAAAACACCCCAGGTTGATTTAAATTATCCTTCAGGTGAACTTATCATGTCCGGAAAGTCAATCCCTGAGAATGCTGCAATTATATATGAAGCTGTTCTCAAATGGGTTACTGAATACATTAAAAATCCAAGACCCACCACAAACCTGCGTCTCAATCTTGAATATTTCAACACTGCTTCAGCAATCTGGCTTGCAAAAATCGTTCAGACTCTCGGTTCAATTAAAGATAGTGAGTATACACTGATGATACATCTCTACTTCAATATTGAGGATTATGATAATATGGAAGCTGAAGATCTTAAGGATGAACTTCATCCTATTATCCATATGATTGGGGTACCCACAGTCAGTCTTGGTATCAAAATTTACGGTACTGATGACAGAGGAGAGATTATTAAAGAATCAATGGTTCTAATTTAATTTCCCCACCTAACTTTTATCCATAAACTAGTAATTCTTCAATTTTTTGGCATAACTTTGTTTCGCCAATTAATTGCAATATTCATGCAAACAGTATTCATTGTTTTGCTTTCAATTTTTACTATCATGGAAACATTTTCCCAGAGTATTTCAACTGACAGACAGCCAGTTGCAGCAGGAAAGTTTTATCCGGCTGATAGAGAAACACTTACAAAAAACCTTTCTCAGCTTTTCGAGAACTGTAAAAAATCACCCGAAAACTGGTATGTGAGGGCAATAATCAGTCCGCATGCAGGGTATCAGTTTTCAGGAAAAACCTCTGCTGCCGCATTTTCAGCAATACCAAAGAATGCGGTATATAAAAATATCTTTATTATCGGGTCAAGTCACATAATGTATTTTGACGGCGCTTCTGTGTACAATTGTGGCGATTATATTACCCCGCTGGGAAAAGTTCCGGTGAATAAAGAAATTGCCAATAAGCTCATTATGAATAATAAGGTGTTCGACTTTCCTATAACTGCTCATATCCAGGAACATAGTATCGAGAATCAAATACCTTTCATTCAATATTATTTTAAGGATATCCCACCCATTGTACCGGTTATTATTGGTACTGATGATGAAAAAACGGTTAAGAAGATTGCTGAGGCCCTTAGACCATGGTTCACTCCTGAAAACCTTTTTATTATCAGCAGCGACTTCTCTCATTATCCTGCTTATAAAGACGCGGTTGAAACCGACAATATAACAGCTAAAAGCATAATATCGGGCAGTCCAAAGACATTTCTCAGTACGCTCAGTAAAAACGCTTCAAAACAAATCCCGGGACTCGTTACAAGCATGTGTGGCTGGACATCAGGTCTTACGCTTCTCAATCTGGCCGAGGGAGATAATAATCTTGAAATCAAACTTGTTGATTACTCTAATTCAGGCGATTCTCCAAATGCCGGAAAAGATGAAGTAGTCGGCTATAATGCCATCGTGATGATTGATAAAAAACAAAATGAAGCAACTGCTCAGGGAGCCGCCAACAGCTTCTCGTTCACAGAAAATGAAAAAAAACAACTTTTTAATATTGTCAGAGGCAGTATCCAGGCAAAACTAAATGTTAATAATAAGTTTGTTATAGATGAAAAAACTATTTCTGAGAATCTTAAGAAACCACTGGGTGCATTTGTTACACTAAAGATCAATGGCGCTTTAAGAGGCTGTATCGGGAGATTCATTTCTTCAGAGTCATTATATAACGTCGTTCAGGAATCAGCTATTTCATCTGCATTTGAAGATCCCCGATTCTCCCAGCTTACAAAAGATGAATATAAAAAAACAGACATTGAGATAACTGTTATTGGGCCATTGAAAAAGATAAATAGTATTAAAGAGATAGTTTTAGGTAAACATGGCATTTATATTAAAAAGGATAACAGAGCCGGGACTATGCTCCCACAGGTCGCTATAGAAAACGGCTGGACAGTTGAGGAATTCCTTGGTTTTACTTCCAGAGATAAGGCCGGACTAGGTTGGGATGGATGGAAAGATGCAGAACTCTTTATATATGAAGGAGTCGTTCTTGAAGACACAGATAGTAAATAGTGCGTAGTCCGGCAAAGATACATGCAAGTGAAAATTCTCCCGCAGATTACGCAGATTGACGCGGATCATTATTTTAAATCTGCGTAAATCAGTGAGATCAGCGGGAACTAGAAAATCTATCGAAAAATACACCAGACAGACTCGATTTGTTGAATAACAAAAAGTAGCTATGTATCATGTTATTAGCACTGGCTTTACAGCAATATTCTTATATTTAATCAGTTACTTTTTCTACCGAATCGGTTACTATTCACTTCAACTTCATAGAAAATTCTGGAACTCAATTCTTGTTGCTGCTTTTCTTCTGACAGCTATAGCAGGCGTTTTTCTTGCCCTTCAGATTAACTATAAATGGAACATTCCTTTTATAAAGACAGTACTAAAGTGGCATGTTGAATTTGGAATTGGAATGGCTGTCACCGGTCTCTTTCATCTTATGTGGCATCTGAACTATTATGGAAAGCTTTTTACTGAAAAAGGCAGCTATCCTAAAAAGCCGGAATTCCAAAAACTTACCTCCACCGAAATTAAAACCAACCTTTTCATTATCGGGTTTGTGAGCTCTTCCATCCAATTCTTGTTGATGCGGGAGATCATGAATGTGACAGGAGGATATGAGCTTATAACAGGTTCGTTTTTAGGATCATGGCTGATCGGATCAGCTATTGGATCATCTATTTCAGGCAGATCAACGCTAAATGATGTACGAAAGATAAATCTTGTTTTTTCAATCAGCCCGATCATTTCCCTGATACTGATGCTTTTTCTGTCGCGTGTGTTTTTAATCCGAGGGGAAACTCCTTCTTTTCTGGAAGCAATAATCTATACTTTCCTCGCCCTGATCCCTTTTTGTTTGGTATCGGGATTCACATTCATAAAATTGATTACGATTGCTGGTTCGGTAAATAAGTATATTCCGGGAAAATCATTTTCTATTGAAACTACCGGTGGAATAGCTGCGGGTATAATAACCGCCGTCTTAACATCAGGATTACTGAGTACGTACAAATTACTGATGCTGATAATATTATTATCAATCGGTTATGTAGTATTGACATATTATATCAAGGATCAGAAAACAAAGATCGTGGTTAAATTTTTTATTATTATACTGGCAACTCCTATCATATTTTTGAATCCCGATTTACTATTCCGTCAGATTTTACTTCCTGGCATTGAAGTTACCGGGACGAAAGATACACCCTATGGCAACATTACAATAGGCAAATATAAAGGAGAAGAAAGTCTCTATTATAATCAAAGACTACTGGCATACAAAGATGATGCAACTGAAAGAGAAGAAGATATTCACTATGCTATGCTACAGAGTGAATCTCCCGAAAAGGTAATTTTAATATCCGGTTCACCTCAGTCCCATATTCCGGAAATATTAAAATATCCGGTGAGTAGCATCATTTATATTGAAAGAGACCCGGCCCTGATCAGATACGAGACATCCATTGGGAATAAATTTCCCGGAAAAGTAGTTATTGTAAACATGGATGCTTACAGGTATATCAGGAAATCAACAGAATCAGTTGATGTTATAATTATGCTTGTTCCGCCTCCCTCAACATTGCTTCTCAACAGATACTATACCACAGAATTCTTTTCCGAAGTGAAGAAAAGGCTTAAACCGGAGGGCATTTTTATGTGTTCTCCCGGACCTGGTGACGATTACTTCAACAAAGAATCATTGAATCTTTATTCATCAGTTTATAATAGTCTGGCAGCCAATTTCAAAAATGTAAAACCCGTCGCAGGCAACAAACTGTATTTAATAGCTTCCGACAAACCAATATCTTTATCATTTTGCAAGCTAGTAGTGGAAAAGCAAATTAAGAATGTTTATGTAAGTTCCGACTTTCTGGAGGACGATCTTATAACCAGGAAGTCGGATGAAGTTATTGCACTGATTGATCATGGGACAAAACAGAACAGGTCTGCTTTCCCTGTAGCATGTTTACATTCCCAATCATATCAATTCAGTAAAAACCTGGGTGAGAAGGTCCCTGCAATAGTCTTTATGTTTTCCGTCTTCGCACTACCGGTACTAACTATAAAAAGGAGAAATCTTTTGATGTATTTCAGCGCGTCAGCTCTCGCAGGGTTTGAAATTATCATTCTTCTCAGTCTTCAACTTATGGTGGGGAATATGTACCAGCTGACCGGACTGATAATTGCAGGTTTAATGGCGGGTCTTGCTGTTGGGTCAGGAATTAATATAAGGCTTCTGAATACTATTTCATTAAGAAATAAAGTTATACTCCTGATATTATTTTATATAATATTTGGTCTTACCTTTAATTATGTGATTGAGTTGAAGAGTGGTTTATTGTCAGTTATTCTGATTATGATTTCCGGTTTTTTACCTGCATCCTTTACAGGACGCATCTTTCGTGAACTTACCGGTAAAAAGGAAGGAATTGCTGTATCTCCTGCAATTTACAGCGCCGATCTTGCAGGTTCTGCTTTTGGTTTTATACTCATCTCAGGTTTTGCAGTGCCATTACTCGGTATACAAATTTCGGCTTTTTTATTAGCTGTACTGATTTTTGGAGGAGTTCTTTTGGGTTCACATAATGAAAGAAAATAATAAACTGTTGCAGAGGAACACAGAGATTAATGATTAATTAATATTTTTATAATAAATAAATTACAACGTAAGGCTAATTAGGAAATTGATTAAAACATGTATAAGAAAAAATTTGATCCAGGTAAACGTGATTTCCTGAAAAAATCCCTGGCTTTATCAGCCGGTCTGATGTGTTTCCCATGCCGGTCAGTTTTTTCAGGAATTTCATATGAAGAACAAATAATTTATCAGAAAACTGCAATGTTCCAGGAAGAGACTGCAAGGGGAATCATGTGCAGGATCTGTCCGAATGAATGTGTTCTCAAGGAGGGCGAATTAAGCAAATGCAACAACCGGAGAGTTCATGATTCAAAATTATTTACGATGGCATTTGGTAACCCGTGCACTGTAAATGTGGACCCGGTTGAAAAGAAACCACTATATCATTTCCTACCCGGATCTAAAGCATATTCCATTGCAACAGCCGGATGTAATCTTGTATGTCTTAATTGCCAGAATTGGACCATATCTCAAACCAGTCCGGATAAAACAAGAAATTTTGATCTGATGCCCGATAAAGTGGTGGAGGAATGTATCAAAAACAGTTGCCGGTCGATAGCGTATACTTACTCTGAGCCGGTTACATTTTATGAATATGTTTTCGAAACAGCGACCATTGCCAGGAATGCCAATGTTAAAAACATATTCAAATCAAATGGTTACATAAACACGGAACCTCTGAAAAAGATGTGCAGCGTTATTGATGCAGCCAACATTGACCTTAAGGCTTTCAGTGAAAGCACCTACCTGAAGTTAACCGGAGGAAAATTACAGCCTGTACTCGATTCACTTAAAGTGCTTAAAGATATGGGTGTATGGCTTGAAATAACCAATCTCATTGTTCCTGACTGGACTGATAATCAAGACGATATAAGGAAGATGTGCAGATGGTTAAGTGATAACGGGTTTAAAAATACTCCTTTGCATTTCAGCAGGTTCTACCCTATGCATAAGCTTGAACAATTGCCTCCCACACCTGTTGAAATACTCAACAATGCCTATAGTATTGCAAAAGAGGAAGGTTTAAAATATGTATATACAGGAAATGCCCCTGGTAATGAAATCTCGGATACAAAATGCCCTTCATGTAACTCCACTGCTGTTGTCAGGCAGGGCTACCGGATATCGTCAAATACCATAACAGATGGCAAGTGTAATAAATGTGGCAGTAAAATTGATGGGGTCTGGAACTGAAAAGCTATTTTGACTATATTTATTATGAACCAATCTGAAGCTAAAGCAAAGATAGATACTCTCCGCAGGGAAATTGAAGAACATAACAACAGATATTATGTCTTAAATCGACCTTTAATCTCAGATTTTGAGTACGATATACTGTTGAATGAACTAGATACCCTCGAGAAAAAATTTCCTGAATTTATAAGTGATAACTCTCCCACAAAACGTGTTGGCAGTGATATAACCAAAGAGTTTGAACAGTACGAACATATTTACCCTATGCTGTCGCTCGGAAACACTTACAGTGAAGAAGAACTCAGGGAATTTGACAACAGATTACATAAATCGATCTCACAACCAATTGAATATGTCTGCGAATCTAAGTTCGACGGAGCTTCTATCAGCATTACCTATATAAATGGTTCACTTTTCAGGGCAGTGACACGAGGTGACGGAAACAAAGGCGATGATGTTACTTTAAATGTGAAAACTATCAGAAGTATCCCTTTGAAAATTACCAGTAAAAGGATACCTGCTGAATTTGTGATACGGGGAGAAATACTTATGCCAAGGGCAGTATTTAACAGGTTAAATGAAGAAAGAATAAAAGCTGAGTTAACTCCTTTTGCCAACCCGAGAAATGCTGCAGCAGGTACTCTTAAACTTCTCGATCCAAGAATCGTGGCATCAAGATCTCTTGATTGTATGATCTATTTTCTTCTGGCTGAAGAGCTTCCTCACGATAATCACTACGATAATCTTAAAGAGGCTGCAGGATGGGGATTCAAGGTTGCAGAAAGTATCAGACTATGTAAAAATATTGATGAGGTACTCCAATTCATTTCTTTTTGGGAATCAGAGCGTAAAAAACTTCCATACGATACAGACGGTGTAGTTGTTAAAGTCAACTCACTGAGTCAACAGAACGAACTCGGGTTCACTGCCAAATCTCCCCGCTGGGCAATCGCCTATAAATATAAAGCCGAAGAAGCAACTACAAGGTTGTTATCTGTTACATTCCAGGTGGGCAGAACGGGTACGGTGACTCCTGTAGCCAATCTTGAACCTGTTCTTCTTTCGGGATCTACTGTCAAACGTGCAACTCTCCATAATGAAGATCAGATTAACCTGCTGGATCTTCATCTTAATGATATGGTCTATGTTGAAAAAGGAGGCGAGATTATTCCTAAAATAGTCGGCGTTGATCACTCCGAAAGAAATGAAAATAGTAAGAAGATCGTTTTTATTTCCAACTGTCCGGAATGTGGAACTGCTTTAATTAAAAATGAAGGAGAAGCAAATCATTTTTGTCCGAATTATCTTCATTGCCCGCCACAGATTAAAGGCAGAATTGAGCATTTTATCAGCAGAAAAGCAATGGATATCGATGGATTGGGAGAAGAGACTATCGACCTTCTGTTCAACAAGAACCTGATAAGAAACTTTGCGGATCTTTACGATTTAAAGATGGAACAGCTTGTTCCTCTGGAGCGCCTCGGGGAAAAGTCTGCTGCAAATATTCTTAAAAGCATAAGAACATCGATTGACACTCCTTATCGCAGGGTACTTTTTGCCCTTGGGATAAGGCATGTTGGTGAGACAGTTGCAAAAACTATTGCCTGGAGATTCAAGACAATTGATGATCTGATTAATGCCGGCATTGATCAGTTGACAAGTGTCTATGAAATCGGACCTAAAATAGCTGCAAGTATTGTTTCATACTTCTCTGATAATGACAACCTTGAAATGATCGAACGGCTTAAATCTGTCGGAATCAGGTTCAGCGAGATGAGTGAACCAACACTGACAGGCAATTTATTGAAAGGTAAAATTATAGTGATATCAGGGGTTTTCAAGGAACATAGCCGTGAGGAATATAAAGAACTGATTGAAAAAAACGGAGGTAAAAATTCAACATCAGTCTCAGGAAATACTTCCTTTATCCTTGCCGGTGATGATATGGGCCAATCGAAAAAGGAGAAAGCTGATGAGCTTGGTATTCCGATGATCAGCGAGTCAGAATTCCTAAAAATAATTGATAAATAAAAAAATCCCTTCCACTTATTTTAACAAAAAACTATTAGGTTTGTAATATGGAATTATTTAAACAAATCAGGCTTAAAATCGGAGATACTATACTCCGCAATAAGATGGCAGGAACAAAGAGAAAAGCACACTATTCTAACATAAACCAGGTAAAAAATATAGGGATTGTTTGGGATGCGTCAAAGATTGATGATTTTGCATGCTTATCGAGATTTTATCAAAAGATGCATGAGAATAAAACTGATGTAAAAATATTGGGTTATTTTGCCGGAAATAATCTTCCCAACCAATTTACAGCAGTCAGATATCTTTCAATTGTAAAAGAAGAAGAATTAAACCTTTTCTATCATCCTGTTTCCGTGGATACTCATTCATTCGTCAACAACCGGTTTGATGTTCTTATTGACATAAATTTTAAAAAACTTTTGCCCCTTCTATATATTTCATCCTTATCAAATGCCGGCTTTAAGGTTGGTTTATTTGATTCTGAAACCAGAGACACTCCATTCGACCTTATGATGGATTTGAAAAGTCCTGTTAGTGTTGAAGATTACCTGAATCAGGTTGTATATTACCTTGAAATGATTAATTCGGGAACTGTTAATTAAGTTTATCAATAATGAAGGATGCTAAAAAATTCAAAGGTACCGGGGTTGCAATTGTAACACCATTTAAAAATGATTCAAGCATTGATTTTGCTGCTCTTGGACGTATTGTTAATCATGTTATCAACGGAGGCGTGAACTACATAGTTGTCATGGGGACTACAGGAGAATCCGCCACACTCACTAAAGACGAAAAGAAAGCAATAATCTCTTATGTGGTTGAGGTAACTGTTAATCGAGTTCCTCTCGTAACAGGTATAGGCGGTAACAGCACTCAGGATGTAATAAATTGTATCAGGCATGCGAATCTTACCGGAGTTGATGGAATTTTATCTGTGGCTCCTTACTATAATAAACCGAACCAGAGAGGCCTGTTCCAACATTTTAAAGCCATCGCAACCTGCAGTCCTCTTCCAGTCATCATGTACAACGTACCTGGGAGAACTTGCAGCAATATATCATCAGAAACTTGTATAGAACTGGCTCATGAGTGTGAAAATATTGTTGCCATTAAGGAAGCATCAGGCGATATTGCACAGATTATGAGGATAATAAAAGGCAAACCTGACAGTTTTAGTGTAATTTCAGGCGATGATATGATGACTATCCCTATTATAGCTTCCGGAGGATCGGGTGTCATTTCCGTTCTTGCAAATGCATTCCCGGCAGCAACAAGCGACCTTGTCACAAATTCACTAAAAAGTAATTTCAAATCAGCACGCGAAATACATCTCCGTTATCTTGAAATGATAGAACTCCTGTTTATTGACGGTAATCCTGCAGGGGTAAAAGCTATGCTGAATATAATGAATCTCTGCCTGAATAACCTTAGGCTTCCGCTGGTCCCTGTAAACAGGGCAATCTATTCACGGATACAGAAAGCAATCGACGAAGTAAAGTGACGGAATATTCTAAAAAAAAATGAATACATTAATCGCTAATATCCTTATTTTTCATGCATTTACGCCTGCACCGGGAGCTCCGGTTTGCTGCAAACCATGACACTGTTTGTATTTCTTCCCGCTGCCNNGGACAAGGATCATTTCTGCCTACTTTTTTATCAACCCTTACAGGTTCGGTTTTCTGATTCCTCTCCTGCCCGCCTCCGCCTGTGCTGCTATATTGTGAAAAGTCACTCTTGGATGTTCTCATGTTGCTCATGTCCACCTGTCGTTTTCGCTGAGCCTCTTTAACCTGCTCCGGATCTTGCGTAGGTATATGCCCTTTCATAAGAGTACTCACTACATCTTTATTCACTTTTGTGAGCATAGTTTTGAACAACTCAAAGGATTCAAATTTATAAATAAGCAATGGGTCTTTTTGTTCGTATGTTGCATTCTGAACAGATTGTTTAAGTTCATCCATTTCCCGCAGATGTTCTTTCCATGCATCATCAATTGTTGCCAGAACAACTGTCTTTTCATATGATTTGGCCAGTTCCCTCCCTTCAGATTCAGCAGTTGCCTTCAGGTTTGTAACAACCTGATATACCTTCACCCCGTCTGTAATCGGAACAACTACATTCTCATAAACATGAGACATCCTCTCATAAACATCTTTCAGTACAGGATATGCCTGAGCAGAGATAGATTCAACTTTCCTTTTATATGTATCGAGTACTTTTGCGTAAACTATATCAGTCACCTCCCTTGCATTAGCTTTTTTGAAGTCTTGATCTGGAACGGGAGAGTCCATTGAAAATGAGCGGATAAGATCAAAATCAAATCCCTCAAAATCTCCATCACCATGATAAATATCAACGAGATTTTCAGTAACATCAAACATCATATTCGCTATGTCGACAGTTAACCGTTCACCGAGGAGTGCATGTCGTCTTTTCTTGTAAATGACTTCCCTCTGCGAATTCATAACGTCATCATATTCAAGAAGCCTTTTTCTTATACCAAAATTATTTTCTTCAACTTTTTTCTGCGCCCGTTCGATAGATTTGGTGATCATTGAATGTTGAATCATCTCACCATCTTTAAGTCCAAGTTTATCCATTATACCGGCAATTCTTTCTGATCCAAAAAGTCTCATAAGCTCATCTTCAAGAGACACAAAAAACTGTGATGATCCAGGATCTCCCTGCCTTCCTGAACGACCCCTCAGCTGCCGGTCAACACGTCGGGATTCATGTCTTTCTGTGCCTACGATGGCAAGTCCTCCGGCTTTACGGACGTCTTCAGTTAGCTTTATATCGGTTCCTCGTCCTGCCATATTTGTTGCAATTGTGATTGTACCAGTCTTTCCGGCTTCTGCCACAATTTCTGCCTCCCTCTGATGCAACTTTGCATTAAGAACATTATGTTTCAGGCCTTTCATCTTGAGCATTCTGCTCAGTAATTCAGATATCTCTACCGAAGTTGTTCCGACCAGAACGGGCCTTCCCTGACGATTCATCTCGGCAATCTCATCAATTACAGCATTATATTTTTCCCTTTTGGTTTTATATACCAGATCTTCCCTGTCGGATCTGATAACCGGTCTGTTTGTAGGTATAACAACAACATCCAGTTTATATATGTTCCAAAGTTCTCCGGCTTCTGTTTCAGCAGTACCTGTCATCCCTGCCAGCTTGTGGTACATCCTGAAATAATTCTGTAGTGTTATTGTTGCATAGGTTTGAGTAGCCTCTTCCACCTTAACATTTTCTTTAGCTTCAATCGCCTGATGAAGTCCATCGGAGTACCGGCGTCCTTCGAGAACACGACCTGTTTGTTCATCAACAATTTTTACCTTATTATCAACTACTATATATTCAGTGTCGCGGTCAAAAAGGGTCCATGCTTTAAGCAGTTGAGTCATTGTATGAACTCGTTCTGACTTGACTGAATAGTCTTGCAGAAGCTCATCTTTTATCTTCAGTTTCTCGCGATCGGAAATATCTGATCTTTCAATATCGGCAATCTTTGATCCAACATCAGGAAGAATAAAAAAGCTGACATCTTCAACAGAGTCCGATATTAGATCAAGACCCATTTCAGTCAGTTCAATGGAGTTGGCTTTTTCATCAATAATAAAGTATAATGCATCCGTTACCTTCGGCATTTCCTTGCTGTTGTTTTGCATATAGAAGTTCTCAGTCTTCAGGAGAAGTGATTTATTTCCCTCCTCACTAAGGAACTTGATAAGCGCATTATTCTTCGGAAGTCCCTTGTATGCTCTCAGGAGAAGGAGTCCGCCTTCTTCATCTTTATTATCGGCAATGAGTTTTTTTGCATCAGCAAGAATCTGAGTTACAAGTTTTTTCTGTGCCGACACGAGCTTATCTACTTTTGGTTTAAGCTCGTCAAATTGTTGAGTGTCGCTTTTGGCAGTTGGCCCTGAAATAATAAGTGGTGTACGTGCATCATCGATCAATACTGAGTCGACCTCGTCGACGATTGCATAATGGTGCTTGCGTTGTACAAGATCCTCTGGGTTAATTGCCATATTATCCCTCAGGTAGTCAAATCCAAATTCATTGTTTGTCCCAAAAGTAATATCTGCATTATAAGCTTTGCGTCTGTCCTGGGAATTAGGCTGGTGTTTATCGATACAATCCACTGTCAGTCCATGGAATTCATAAATCGGCCCCATCCATTCAGAGTCTCGTTTAGAAAGATAATCGTTAACGGTTACAATATGGACACCTCTGCCGGCGAGCGCATTTAAAAAGACAGGAAGCGTAGCTACAACAGTTTTCCCTTCTCCTGTTCCCATCTCTGCTATTTTTCCTTTGTGGAGAGCCACTCCTCCAATAAGCTGAACATCGTAATGAACCATGTCCCATGTTATTTCATTACCACCCGCAATCCATTTGTTGTTCCAGATTGCTTTGTCATCCTTTATCGTTATGCTTTCCCTTATGGCAGCAAGATCTCTGTCATATTGTCGTGCCGTAACTTCAAGTACGCTGTTTTCTTTAAATCTTTTTGCAGTTTCTTTAACAATGGCAAAAGCTCTTGGCACTAGCTGATCCAGCGTTTCTTCCAGTTTTTCGCTGATCTGTTTTTCAATTTTATCTATATTATTGTAAAGCTCCTCTTTTTGGTATACATCTTCCTCTTTTTCAGCATTTTCCCTCAATATTCTGATCTCATTTTCATCATCCTCAATACTTTTAAGAATCTCCTTTCTGAGTTCTTCCGTCTGATTCCTTAATTCGTCATTTGACAAACCCTGAATTTTTTCAAATTCTATGTGGATCTTATCTATATAAGGATTTATTTCCTTCAAATCTCTCTCATATTTATTACCCAGAAAAAGGCCTAATACATTATTTATAATGCTCATTTTAAGGTGTTTTACAGTTTTTTAAATATCCAGCAAAATTAGCTTTATTTTCCAATAATAATTCCGAAAAATCAATTTATGCAAAAACCCCGCCATTCTTGCGGGGTTTCACTTTTTATTTTATAAGACTATACTTAAACGTCTTTGTTCCATCATCCATATACAAGACAATAATGTACATTCCTGCCGGATAAGAAGAAATATCTACCAGTGTTTCAGAGGAAACTGAAGTCATGGCATTTATCAGGCAAATACCGGCTGCATTGTAGATACTGTATCGTAATGTTTTAATATTCTCAATACCAGGATCAGTACTAATTTTAATGAGCCCTGCACCCGGATTAGGATATACAACAACGGGATGATTATTAACCTCAGGTACTGCATCTATAAGAGGGTTGATATTCAAATCTTCAATAACCCATCCCCATCCGTTGGCTAATGCATCTGAGTGTAACCTGAATCTCAGCAACACAGTGTCACCTGCGGAAATTTTGTCAGACGGCCGGTATAGAAAAGTATGTTTCTGCAATAATGCTTCAGTACCAATATATGTCGAATTATCACCTACAATGCTGCTTTTATAAGCCGACTCCCAGGATGGGAATAATGTGCAGTTATAGCCATCGATCAGGCCAAACCATGTCTTGCCAAAGTTCTTTGAACCTTCCACAATAACATAATCATAAAAACCGCTAGATCCGAAAACTGCTCCAGGATCATTAAATTCAACAAGTACGACCTCATTGTAATTGATCTGTATACCTGATCCGTCAAATTTAAAGGGATGCCTTAATATTGAAGTGTATTCAATGCTTTTAAAGTTATCAAAAGAACTCTCATACGGGTGCTTTGAATTCAGACCATATTTACTGAAGCCGGCAGGTTTCGAAATATCAAAACCGATATTAAAGAAGTCTGGCGCTGCACCTGAAAAATTTGTAGAATAACTTGAAATTGTGGAAGAGATTTCCTCAACAGGAGCAATGAAAAATCCGGTTTTGGGTAACACTCCTACATTTGAGACCCGTGCAGTGTCAACCGCAAATATTCTGTATTCTATTGTATCGAGCCCTTTTAACAATAATGATTTTGTAGTAAATGCAGTGCTGTAAATATCTTTTTTTCCCTGTTTTAAACTGATAAATTTTGAAGGGCCATTATTTTTTTTGAATTCAATATAGACTGAATCAACACCAAGGTTATCAGTTACAGTGGCATTAATTTTTATTGAATCAACTGTTTGTAAATAATAGGTTGCCGGCGTATGAATTATTACAGGTTTTACAGTATCAGTTCCGATAAAAACATGATATCTGTTATTCGTATTTTTAGTGCCGGGATAATCAAAATATAAGGAAGGAGACCTGTAATTCCTTAGAAAACAATCCTCAACAAAGAAATAATACTGTAATTCCGAATTATATCCGGGGATTGTAATTGTAGTATTATAAGAGTCATTGGAATTTGGAGAGCTAAGGAAAAGAGAGTCGCTTGTCAGAAATTTATCAAAAGAGTATACGACACCCACCCTGTTATGATTATAGATTGTATCTGATTTAATTGCTACTGAAAGTAAAATCTGAGATAAATGTTCTTCAGTATCCATGACAGGAGTAGGAATAACTTTAGTATTGATCCAGCCAATGTCTCCAAGAATCGAAAATGTATATTTCCCGGGGTCATGTATTGCCTCTCCGAAACCAATAGAGGGGGTCATAAGCGAATTTTCACGAAGAGTTACCAATTCATCCAGATGAGAAATGCTAGATCCGGGATCCCATGTTGCGGGGGCATATAATTTTGCTCTTAAGTTTAGGTATTTTACCGATGATGAATAATTTCTCAAAAGAGGACCATTGAAATAAATCTGATCTCCAATAAGCTGACTTTCAAGTGCGGTTGAATAATTATTAAACTTCAGAGTATCGGTTAATCTGTTACCGTTAAAGTTTTCAACAAAAGTATCGTAGATCAACGGTTCAGAACCTAATCCATAAGAACCAATAATTCCATCCGAACTAAAGCTGTCGTAAAAACCGAGTCCATGACACATCTCATGCAATATGACAGTAACCAGATCATACCTTTGAGTAGGTGTTTTTCCATCAGTTCCAAGGTACCAGACAACCGAACTGTTGACTGTTAAAGTTATATCTCCCTGTAAACTGGCATTTGTATTTTTACCGGCTATCTTGCTGGCAAGAGCAACAGGGTATAACGCCAAAGGGTTCAATGCATCAATTTCTGACCCGTCTACAAACCAATTAATGTTTGTTTGAGCAAGAACATTTGCAGTTGATATTCTCGCCCAGTTTGCGTCAACTGTTATCTTGGTATCAGCCGGAAGCATACTTTCCCATATCGAGATCGCATAATCCATAGCTGCTTTAGCCTGGGTGGTAAAGCCGTTATAATTGACAGTAATTGATCCTTCGTTTTTTGACTTGTCTTTTCTGAAAAATTCTTTAGGAGGAGGAATATAAAACTTGTTAACTTTATTTGATCCATAACAAATTCCGGTAATGGACGAATTCTTTATCAGTCTTTGCGCACTGAGAGGGAGATCCGGATATAAAATCAGGAACCCTGCCAAAAGAGAAAGGAGTTTATTCATAGATTGATTACTGCATTTGCTGCTACTCTTCTCAACCCTGCAATATCTTGGTCGAACTTGTACATATGGCAGACATTCTCAACTTTTTTCTTTAACGTAAAAATAAGATTTATTAGTTTTCATGATAACAGTTTCTCTAATAAGGTTGTTTAGTATCTAATAACTGTTCAATCTTTGTGATAAGGTCATTAATTGAAAAAGGCTTTGAATAAATAGCATCTGCCCCTAGTGCTTTTGCAAGATTCAGGTAACTTCCCGGACCGACTTTTCCTCCACCTGANNTTTGCCATTTTCAGCTTCCAGAACTGTAAAATTTCTTCTTAAGAGTGACAGTTTCAACATTTCTCTCAGCTCTTTATCATCCTCGACAATAAGTACTCCTGGCATTTTTTATATTTTAAGGTTTAGGTTTAGTGTTTATCTTAATAATTCCTGAATTGCATTCCTGATTTCTTTCAGAGAAACGGGCTTTGTCAATTGTTGATTTATAATTCCCGAATTTAGTAATTTTTCATCTGACAATTCAAGGATTGGATCAGCGATGAGAATACAGGGAGTAAGGATCTTCTGAGTATGGAATATCCCAACTAGATCTTCGGGTTTGATCTGCTTTGAATCGCTCATATAGATAACCATATCAGGACGTTCCCGGATGTTAGTCATTACTTTAATAAAATTCCTGCCATCAGATATATAAATAAGCTCATACCCTGCACTTTCAAGAGCCAGAGATAATATCCTTGATTCATATTTATTTCCTGTAATAAACAATATTTTTTTCCTGATGCCTTTCTTTATTGTATTAATGGAATATCCGGTCGATACCGGAAGATAAACACTGAATACAGATCCTTTTTCCTTCTTGCTTGAAACAACAAGCTCACCTTCCATTTCTGTTATTATACCATGAATTACTGAAAGGCCAAGGCCTGTGCCTTTGCCCACTTCGCGTGTCGTAAAGAAGGGCTCAAAGATTCTTCCTAAAACTGATGGGTCCATACCCTCTCCTGTATCTTTAAAAGTGAGCAGGACATATTCATCTGCAACAATATCTTTATTAAGTTCATGTTGTACAAACTCCCTTTTGACAACCGCAATATTTACAGACAAAGTACCGCCATTTTCTTCCATTGCCTGGATTGCGTTAGTCATAAGGTTTAAGAAAATCCTGAACAACTGAGTCGGATCAGCCAGGATATTGGAATTAATTTTGGGAATCCTGCTCTTCAAAACAATATTGGCTGGAATTGATGATTTTACGAATCCGATAGTCTCTTTAAGAACTTCTGCCACATTTATCAGCACCTTTTCCTGTTCAACATGTCTGCTAAATGTAAGTATTTGATTTGTAATTGATTGAGCTTTTTTGACCGCACTCTGAATCTTACTTACTTTATCAGACAGATCTGAATTTTTTGGTAAATCTTCGTGTAACATTTCAGAGTATCCCGAAATCGTAGCCAATATATTATTGAAATCGTGTGCAATACCTCCTGCCAGGGACCCGATTGTCTCAAGTTTCTGAGCCTGCAGCAAACGGGTTTCGAGCATCAGCTCTCGTGAGCAATCTTCAACTGCAAAATCTATGTACGACGGAAAGCCTGATCCGTTCATTGCAAGGAACCCGCTAATCCTGCATGGGATTTCTTTTCCACAACAGTTTTTCAGGTAGACCCTTCCAAAGTTTTTCGTATGGCTATCAGTAAGTTGGTCAATCTGCAAGTCAAAAAGTTCTTCCTCCTGATAGAAGCTTCTAAGATTCATCTTGGTAATTGAAAGTTTATCGTGACAATCGGCAATCATAAGAAAAGCTTCATTGGCATTTAATATATTCCCATCAGGATCGCATCTTAGGAAACCAATAGGAAGGTTTGATTCAAACTTTCTGAGCTCTTCTTCTTTCTCTATTACAGCCTGTTTCGTGTTCTTCAGATCATTAATATCGAATGTTTCCGCGAGNNAAATGTCTTTTACCTGACTGAGGTGTAATAAAAGTTGCTTCATACTGTACTGTTTTCCCTGTGAAACAGATATCGACATTCCGTTTTATTGTATTTTGAAAAGTGTCATGACCCCAAATATCTCCAAGGGATTTTCCAAGAATAGTATCCAGAACGACTTTATGCGCGTTACAAAAGGTAGAATTAACTTTCTCATAAATATAATCTCGGTTAATGATTGTAATCATTGACCTCGAGTGGTTAAAAATCTGGTCTGAAAGATCCTTCTCTCTGGTCAGAAATTTCAAATAATCATTACCGTCAGATACTTCAAATTTCTTTTTCAATTTGTCAGTTTTATTTTGTAAAAGCCATGTAGAAAAAAATCTGTATAGTTCTCCTTTGATTTTCTTCGTTTACCCAACCCGCCTGCCGGCGGGGAGCGAAGAACCGAGCCCAGTTTTGCTGGCGAGCTCGGCGCAGCCAAAATCAATTTACTTCCCTTGGAGACCGGGTAAATAAATTGATTTTCGAGCACCATCTTATGATATGTCAAGATTAAAGATTTTCTTCATATCCTTCAGAATTGGATATTTGTTAATAAGATAATTAAGCTTCTGATCATCAGAATACAAAATTTCACTAGATTCAGTGAGGTCCACAGTTGTTTCAATATCTATATCGGAAAGAATAAACTTATTCTCCAGGAAGCTTATAAGTTTTTGTTTATAATTTAAAATGAAAGTATCTTTTTGTGTTGCGTTATTAAGATGGATTTTTATAGTCTGATCATTTTCCACTTCAGTCCTGATAGATTTAAACATACTCACGATTCGCATACCATCTCCTTTAAGCTGATCTGTAAATTCCTGCCATGCAATGTCAAAAGCATGTGGAGAGAATTCTTTCTTAGGTAGAAGATGAACCTCAGGTTCGTTAAGAATTAATTTCTCACTCTTCGTATCTCCCGTTTCAATATCTTCAGAAATGATCTCCTTTATTGAGAATGTTTTTGATGGCTTCTCAATAACAGGATCATGACTCCCGAAGATCTTTTCCCGATTAATGACCACTTTTTCAGAATGATGAACCTCCTGCCTTAATATTTCCGATTTTGAAGGAAGCGGAAGATCTTCTTCCTGTTTTTTCAACTGATCCGGATCAGGCTTTTTTTTTTCCAAAGCCTCATCATCTTCATGCATTAACCTGCATAACCTGATGAGTGAAAGCTCTATATGCAATCTTGGATTCTTGGTGCTTTTATAATTAAG
>PLMC01000049.1:0-170 GCA_003141495.1 Bacteroidales bacterium | reverse complement strand
TCCAGGACTTCATTAAAAGTCAGTAATACTGAGGATACATCACCAGTCAAAGCAGCATCGACTGTTTTAAAATAGTATTCATAATCCAGAACATTGAGGTTATCGATAACATCCTTATAGACGATTGTTTTTCCACTCAGACTTACAATCTGATCAAAAATTGATAAAGC
>PLMC01000014.1 GCA_003141495.1 Bacteroidales bacterium | reverse complement strand
TCTACCAAACAAGCAAAAAGGATGGTTTGATCATATGAGATACCAAGGAATTCTGATAGTTCCTTAATATCATCCTGAACATCAATCAATTTCATAAAATCAAGGCCACATTTTGTGGCCCCAGATGAAATCTTCTCAATCTTATTTAGCAAATTTTGGCTTGTATCACTTTCCATATTAAAATGTAATGTTTTTAAGTGTTTATTATATTCATCGCTTTTAAAATCACTTATTCATCTCTTAGTATTTTATTAGCCAGATGACCATTCTCTTCAGGTAGGATATTGGCATACAAAGTTGTCATTGAAATATCTGAATGACCAAGTTGTTGCATCACATAACGCAAATTCCCTGTATCATGTAATAAGTACGTTGCATATGTGTGCCTTGCCTTATGAATAGAGTATCGTCCTGGTAAGCCAGCTACCTCTATAGCTTGTTTAAAAGACTTCATAAGTGTAATAGGGGGAGAGTGTTTCCCATCTCTACCGGAAAACAATGGTGATTCCATATCAATAGACTGGTTTAAGGTCTTTGCTTTGTAATTAATGAATTCCTTTAATGAGATTGTGCTTAGTTCAAACATCCTTTTTCTGCGTTTCTTATTCCCTTTGCCATGTCGCACAATGATATAAGGATCAGGTTCATTAAAAGATATATCACCAACCTTTAAAGCTGCCATTTCCCCAACTCTTAATCCACTGTAAAGAGCTAGATCAACTAGCATAAATCGAACAGGCCAGGTTTGACGTCCTTTTATTAAATCCAATTCGGCATGTTCCCGACAGGTTTTCATTAATTGTTGACGTTCTTTCCTACTCAGAAAGTCTTCAGGAGTTAGAATGTAGTTTTTCAATTCAGGTATTTTATAGTTTATACCTGTAAATGTATATAAAATACCCCAAATACTATTAAGATTGCTTAACTATTTTACATAAAATATCTATTTTATATAAAATAAATATTTATTAGCATCTGACTCATAATCAGTGGGTCACTGGTTCGATCCCAACTTGGCCCACAAAACAAAAAAGCGCAAATAGACATGTATTGATTGAATGCGCTTATCTTTTTAAGTGTTACTGAAACTATACTGAAACAATTCTGGGTTTTACCCTTAATTGTTCAAGTATCTGCGCAGACGAAGCCTATTAATTAAAGCACCGTCCGAGTTAGGTACCGTTTTAAGTCCTGAATGTCCAGTTCAAATCTTACTTACGGCCAAATAATTTATAATTCATTATGAAATTTCATCCATGCTTCATAGCTCCCGTAAGCATCGATGGACACAAGCGGATTCCAATATTCTCTATAGTGCTTGATTTTTCCAAATTCAAATTCAAAAAATGTTACATATCGTTGATTATATTGTGCTCTGTTACTCTTTAGATGTCCATTAATAGTCAATTCTATGACTATTTTATTGGGATCAAGCATTGGTGAAATTTTTAACTCTGCAACAGAATCAACAACTATACTTCGAGTAGTCGAAGACATATATGTAAGTATATCTTGTTTGCCTCGATATATGGATGGTCGATTCTTTGGTGCAAAAGGGAATTCAAGAATAGCATCGTCTGCCCAAAGGTTAATCCATTTATCCCAATCTTGGGCTTGTAAAAGTTCCAAATAAGTTTGGGCCTTTTCCAGCGTCTGTTTTCGCTGTTCTTCCGCTTTGTTAGTTGTATTGTCTGCCATAATACTTTATACTTAATTTTATATATGATTATTATTTGAATGTATTAAAACATCAAAAGTAAAAATTATCATGAAACTTACCATTTCTGATGTTGCTTCACACCGATGTTACTAACGGCAGGCGGTTTAATTAGGTACCGTCCGTATCGCAGTGGCATGCATTTTGCAAAGTCCCAGTAGGTGGACAAGCGTTTGGTGTCACGATGAAGTTTTCCGGGCAGCAAAAGGCAATTACCCATAACATCCTTGTAAGCGTTTCGTTCAATTTTAAATTCAATAACTATTAAAAAGTCCGAACAGCACGAACATATGTTTTTCCCTTCAAATTAGGTGATATTATTATTGCACCATCTTCGAAATTGAACTGATAATAACTATCCATAATTTCACTATGCATTTTAGATGAAGACCAATAAACTTTAATTAAAGGGTCAGTTGCGCTATTGCCAAATTTTTCTAAAGCTTTATTAATTTCATTCTTAACATTATAAAGAGTTTTTAACTCATCGATAGTTGGTAATTGCCAATTTGAAAATACTCCAGTACCATAATTTGAATTAGAATAACTGTTGCATAGGTCCACAGCACGATCACGACTATTTACAGCATAATTCTTACTCAATAAGGCTTTTGTATCTGGCTGGCTTTTTATAGGTATAGGATCTTGTTTTAAATCTAATTGGGATGAAACAGGATCTCTTATATCTGACATGCTACATATTAATCCATGTTGTTTAAATTCATCGACCGAGAAAACTACACCTCCTCCAAAAAGTTCTCCCACGTAATGTTTAATTGAATCATATCGCGAATTGTATGGTTTGATCTCCGTGGAAAATCCAGTTGTCACTCCCCTTGTATTTAAGGTCATAATGAGTATGAAGGCGACGGATAATAAACATTTAAGTTGTCTCATTGTCTTTATGGTATTGATTAATAGCCAATATGGCGTGGTTTTTGCAAGTCTCGGTAATAAAGCGCTGCTCCGTCAGTCACATAAGCACTTCATCAACAATCCACTTCATCCTCAATGTTTAAAGGCTTGTGTCTGACTCTTCACAATCGATATTAAAGGTAAACAAAAAATAAGAATGGAGATATAGAATTTAATGAATTTTAGAATAAGGGTCCCGGAGGAATATCATTTATCAACCGGGCCGGTATTTTTATTCGTAATCAAGATTCTGAATCGTTGATTGATTAAGCTACTATGCACTTGG
>PLMC01000030.1:55606-55770 GCA_003141495.1 Bacteroidales bacterium | reverse complement strand
CATGGTTAGCTGGCGCTATTCCTTAGGTTCCTGATGTGAAAGTCAATGTCTGCAATACAATCCTGTTGATTTTCACTCCCAACCCTTGCTCATCTCCTCTTAATACCAATAGCATGAGCTTGGAAACAAATTTATATATTAAAAATGATTAAATCAAATTAATC
>PLMC01000030.1:0-55572 GCA_003141495.1 Bacteroidales bacterium | reverse complement strand
ATCAACGATACAGGTGGCTTATGGCATTTTCATCCTGAATATGAGCTTGTTCTGAATATTAAGAGTAACGGAACCCGGATTGTGGGGGATAGTGTTGAGTTATTTGATCAATATGATATGGTTCTGATAGGCGGAAACATTCCTCACTGCTGGAATTATTACAGACAGAATAATACTCTGCCCGATAATCACGGCATTGTAGTAAATTTTAAACTTGAATCCATCGGGGAGTCATTATTATCACAACATGAACTGCATAGTTTTAAAGATCTTCTTGGCGAAGCCGACAGGGGGCTGGCCTTTTCAGTGGAAGATTCTAGAAAAGCTGAGAAATATTTGGTTCAAATGATTAATAATAAAGGTATTGATAAGATGATTGATTTTTTCAATATCATTAAAGTTCTATGTTCTTCCGAGAAAAGAGCCTTTCTTTGTTCAGAAAACTATAAACTTGCATTTGACGAAAGAGGAAACAAAAGGATGTCTGATGTTTATACTTATATAAGGGAAAACTATTTTAATGCTATTCCACTGTCAAAGATTTCAAAAATTGCAAAAATGAGTCCCTTTGCATTCAGCAGATATTTTAAGAAAAACTGCGGTGCTGGCTTTATAGAGTACCTTAACCGGGTCAGGACAAATAAAGCATGTTATCTGTTAAGGGAAACAGAATATCCGGTGCATGATATAGCCATGGAATGCGGTTTTGCAAGTATCTCAAATTTCAACAAGCAATTCCGCAAAACTGAAGGTATATCACCGAGAGATTTCAGGGCACAATTCAAATAATGTCCTGTGTATTGTTACTAATTATTTCTATTAATCCTATTACTGTTAGTTATGGCAATGACATTGCTTGAGAAAATACTTTCTTCACATTCAAAATATGAAGTTGTTCATCCGGGTGAGATTGTTGATATTGAGATCGACTCCAGAGTCGCACGCGATTTCGGAGGAGCTAACGTGGTTAAAAACCTTAATGATTTTGGATTAACAGTTAAAGATCCTGAAAAAACTTTTTTCACATTTGACTGCAATCCAACAGGATCTGATCAGAAATATGCAGTTAATCAACATACATGTCGTCTCTTTGCACGTGAACATGGAATTAAAGTATACGATATTGATGCAGGGATCGGAACTCATATTCTGATCGACAAGGGATATGTTTACCCGGGTTCAACGGTTGTTTCAACTGATTCACATGCAAATATCCTTGGAGCAATCGGAGCCTTCGGACAAGGAATGGGCGATATGGATATTGCCGCTGCCTGGCATAATGGTAAAGTNNAAAGACATAATCCTGAATCTTCTTAAAATATTCGGAGCAAACTCCCTTCTTGGTTATTCAATTGAGATCTATGGCCCTTCCGTGGACAATCTTGACCTTGATGACAGGATCACTATTTCCTCCATGGCAACAGAAATGGGAGCCATTATAATCCTTTTTCCACCTACAAAAGCAATTATCGATTATTGTTCAACGTTGTCAAAAATAAAATTTGAACCATTTTTTGCTGATGATAGTGCAAATTATGAAAAGACTTTCACCATTGATGTGGCAGCTTTTAAGCCAATGGTTTCACGTCCTGGAGAACCTCACAATACTGTAAATGTATCTGAGGTTTACGGAGTAAAAATAGATTCGGCCTTCATTGGAAGTTGTACAAATGGCAGAATAAATGATATGAGGAAGGCTGCAGATATCCTCAAAAACAGGAAGGTTGCTCCTGGAGTTGTCCTGAAAATTGTTCCGGCAACGGATGAAATCTGGAAACAGTGTCTGAACGAGGGACTGATCGATATCTTTAAAAAGGCCGGAGCTCTGGTTTCAAATGCCGGATGCGCCGGTTGTGCAGCCGGACAGGTAGGGCAGAACGGTTTGGGCGAGATTACAGTAAGTACAGGGAACCGAAATTTTTCAGGTAAGCAGGGAAAAGGCAGTATGTATCTTGCGTCTCCCGAAGTTGTCGCAGCATCAGCTGTGGCAGGATGTATAACTACATCTGATAATATACCCGAAAGGCCTTTTTTATTTGAAAGACCGGAAACGGCTTCAGATGCTCAGACAAAAGATACGCCGATTAAAAAGCTGCATGAAAAAAACACCATAATAGAAGGGAGAATATGGCTTATCCCTAAGGATAATATTGATACTGATATGATTTTTCACAACAGGTACCTGGCAATTACCGATGTGAACGAAATGGGTCAATTTACCTTTGATAATCTTAAAGGGTTTGAAGACTTTTCAAAAAAAGCCAAAACCGGAGATATTATTATTTCAGGAAAAAACTTTGGCAGCGGAAGTTCCAGACAGCAGGCTGTTGATTGTTTCTCTGCTCTTGGTCTTCAGGCTATAATTGCTGAATCCTTTGGCGCTATCTATGAAAGAAATGCCATAAACGCTGCATTCCCGGTGCTTGTCTGCAAAGAACTATCAGGACTGGATTTGAATAATGGCGACTCAATTAAAGTTGATTTAAGGACCGGACAAATCGAAAACCTTAAAAATAAAAAGATTGCAAAGGCAGAACCATTCTCAGATGTTCAGTTGGATCTTTACCAGAAAGGCGGCTTACTGGGAGTATAAAAACGCTGTTATTAAATACGTTATGTTGCTATTTCATTTTGAAATAAGGCGTTCCGCGTTTAGGGTTTCTCTTATAAGGTTCAGTACCTTAGACGAAATTATATTCACTTTGGTTCTCCTTGTAAAAGTTTTGAAATCTCTCATTTTATCTTGATTTCACTTTTATCTTTTTATTTTTGTCTTTTGTCTTTAATTATTTTGCTTAATGTTGATAGCCAGTAAATAATTATAACATTAACACTCAACAATCAGACCATGAATCCTGAAACATTTGCGGAAAAGATATTTAAGGCTCCGGCTGGCGCAATTGTTTTTGCCAGGCCCGATATTATTCTTACCCATGACAATACTTCAAGCATTTATAAGACATTTCAAAAGATGGGAGGAAATAATGTTGCCGACCCCAATCAGATGCTTGTAGTTCTTGATCATAATGCCCCTCCGGCTGATGCAAAGATGGCAACCCAGTACCAGGAAATAAGGGATATTGTTTCGAAACAAGGTATTAAGAAGTTCTACGACTCGGGGAAAGGTATATGCCACCAGATAATATCATACCATGCACGGCCAGGCATGTTGATTGTCGGAAGTGACAGTCATACATCCACGGCAGGTGCCTTCAATTCATTTGCAGCAGGTATCGACAGGACAGAATCAGCAGGAGTATGGAAGAGGGGAGAGACCTGGTTCCGGGTGCCGGAATCAATTAAAATTTCACTCTCAGGAAGGTTACAGGAAAATGTCTCGGCAAAGGATCTGGCATTGTGGATCATAGGAATGATCGGATCTGACGGTGCCAATTATATGTCGATTGAGTATCATGGCGACGGGGTTAAAACGCTTAATATTTCGGATCGCATGACTATTTCAAACCTTGCCTCAGAGATGGGTGCTAAAAATGCTGTTTTCCCGGCCGATGAAATGCTGGATAAATTTTATGGTGAAAAGACAAATGGGATTTGGGCAGATGATGGTGCCAGATATTTCAGCGAAATTAATATTGAACTGGATGAAATTTTCCCGGTTGTTGCAGCTCCACATAATGTCGATAACATAAAATCAATATCTGATGCCGCTGGTACAATTGTTCATGAGGGTCTGATAGGTACCTGTACAAATGGCAGGATAGAAGATCTTAGAATAACTGCAGGAGTATTAAAAGGAAAATTGGTTAAGGACGGATTTCAGCTTCATGTCATTCCGGCTTCAGGAAAGATATACCAGCAAGCTATTGAGGAAGGCATAGTTTCAGTTTTTATTGAAGCCGGGGCAATAGTACTTACTCCTTCATGTGGACCATGTCTGGGAACCGGACAGGGAATTCCTGCGAACGGTCATACTGTAATTTCCACAGCAAACCGCAATTTTCCAGGAAGAATGGGAAATAAAGAGGCTCAGATTTACCTGGCATCACCTGCAACAGTTGCTCATTCGTCATTAACAGGAGTGATAACTGATCCAAGAGTGATACCGGGGAAAGAAAAATTTCCATATAAAATATCCCAGAGTAAAACATCTGAAATAAAATCTGGCGAAAACAGGAGATTAGGTAATGTTTGGAATTATTCTGATGTTGATAATCTGAATACTGACCAGATGTTTGCTGGTAAGCATACTTATAAAATATTAAGCACAGATCCTATAGCTATAACACCTCTGCTATTTGAGGATTTCGATCCGGGATTCAGTAATAATGTAAAAAAGGATGATATTATCCTTGCCGGAGATAATTTTGGCTGTGGCAGTTCACGGGAACATCCGTCAGTCGGACTTTCTTACATCGGTATTAAAGCTATTATTGTTAAATCAGTGAACAGGATATTTTATCGTTCTTCAATTAACCAGGGATTATTACTCATAGTTCACAGGGAAGCAGTTGAAGCTTATAGTCCTTATGATCAGGTTAATATTGATTTCAGCATAGGGAAGATAACTGTCGGATCATCAACTTTTTCTTTTGAACCGCTGCCTGATAAACTCCGACAGATAATTGAGAAGAAAGGGCTTGTTAACTACATGAAAACAATATAAAGGTTTAAAGGCCTAAAGGCGTAAAGACACAACGACTCAAAGGCAGCCAAAACTTTAGCGTTGAGCGACTTTTCGTGAAAAAGAACAATCAGTAAGGAATACAGTTGCAAAAATTGAAAATAAATGTATTTTTGCAGCCTGAAAAAGGTTCCGTAGCTCAGTCCCGATTTGAATGAAGTCAGGATGACTTCATTATCAAATCGAGGATCCTCGAAAAACGACGAAATCGGAGATTTCGGTTTTTCGGGATTGGATAGAGCAACATGTTTTGGCAAATGTTTGAGTTTTATAATATAGGTTCCGTAGCTCAGTTGGATAGAGCAACAGCCTTCTAAGCTGTGGGTCGCGCGTTCGAGCCGCGCCGGAATCACAAAAGTAAAGCGCAACCTAATTGAAATTCAATTGATTGCGCTCTTTTTGTGACCTGATTTCTCAAGTGGCTACTTGCTGCATGAAGGAATGTCCTAGCTTCACCAGCACTTATACATTGGCGGAGCTAAATTAAAAAGCTCCTTGGCCAGAATTTTTTAGAATCTGTAAAAATTATTAATTTAAGTTTAAACTGTTAAGATTGAAAGACGTTACATAGAAAGACCGTAACTTTACAAAAGTGAAAATTATTATAAGAAATTTGATACTAGTATTTATTAGCCTGCTATTATTTTCATTTTTTCCGTTTGTCACCCATAAGTATCATCCGCCTCATTCGATAGGTCATATTCAAAAACCAGTTTCTGGTCCAACCAAAAAAATCAAATCAATTATATTGTAAAGCAAAAACCCCCGGATTTCTCCGAGGGTCTTGCTACATTGTGGAGAGATTCTCCACCGTGCTGAATATTATAGTAGAACTTATTTAATTATCTCTTTCAAAATAAAAAATGTGACGAGCTTATTTACCTAAGCTGTTTTTTCATAGCATTGTCCGTGTTAGGTGACCGCAGTATTTAAAACTTGTCATCTATATTCAGATGTTTGTTTTAAGGAATTTTCTTTTTAAAAATCATTATATATGGGCTTTCAGGACTTTCATAATTTCTCGATAATCGAATTAATTCAAAACCACATTCAATAATATCAGAGATTTGTCTCTCAATAGGTGATGCATTCCATCCTTGCTCTGTGCTCAACACTTTACCTGAGTAATTATCCCTATCTGGATTGATAATATACATTAGTCCATCAGTTTTAAGTTTCAGTCTCAAATCTATCATAATACCCTTTGGATTCTTAAAATATTGATAAGTCCATAACATTAATATTTTATTAAAGGTATCATCAGGAAGATTCGTTTCATTGTCAGTACCTTTTATAACGATGAACTCATTTGTAAATGGTCTTCCATTTAAGTTCTGATAACTTTTAACTACTTTATTAATAGTTTTTTGATTGCAAACAGAAGTATCAATGTCTTGTATGTAAAAAGTTAAACTGTCATGAAACATGGATAGCATAGCTTCGATTGAACCATTTGCAGCACCGACATCTGCTACTATTTCACCCTTTTTAAAGCTGATAGTGTCAACGCATTTATCTTTTAATGTTTTAATTATCTCTTTCTTACTCATAATTAGCACAGAGCCATCAAAGGGTTTCATTGAGACAGAGTTGATGTACTTGCAGTTAGATAAACAGAAACACATAACTGAAAGAATTATGATATGTATTATTTTTAAGTGCTTCATTTTTAAGTATTTTGTCAGTTTAAACATATCCTGCAATTAACGTTGAAAGTGCTCTAATGGTAACTTCTCTCGGCCACCTAAATCGTTTATATATGTAACAAAAGCACTCATATAGATACCAAAACAGATAGTTAAAGTATTCCCTGTGTTTCACCTCTTGAAATCAAAGTTACTGATTTCTTACCTGATGTATTAATAATTATGATCAAGTTTTTAAACAGTAAAACCCGGTTGCAGATTTCCGAGGGCTGTGGCTATAAAAGAATCATAAAGATATAAACTGGGAAAAAATCAACTCAGCAGGATGAGTCTGTTATTGAACACCGGAAGGTTCTTTCTTCTTTCTATAATGACTTAGTATAAACAAAATACCCACCAGAATAAAGGGAATAGTAAGTATAAGTGTATTCTTAAGACTGTTCGCAACGGAAAAATGATTCCTTTTATAATTGAGAATAAAGACAAATATGCTTAATGCCAATCCGATTATGGTCAATAATATTCCGCCAGTTTTTTCCCATTTCCATGCAATGATAAGCGCAGCAAGCAGGACAAACGATGGAATAAGATTCATTAGTAAAGCAGTGGCATTTTGCCAGAAGGTGCGTTCGGAGGAAACAGAATCCAATGCAAATAAACTTATAAATAGAATAGCTAAGATACATAGTATCCTTGCAGTCCAGTAAAGTACCTTAGTGGATGTTCTCATATTGAATTGGATTAAATTATACGCAAAGTTATACCTTGTTTAAACCAAAATCAATTTTATTTATGCAACCCCCCCTGATTTCTCTAGTGGCTATTCGCTGTATAAAGGAATGTGCTACCTTCCCCAGCACTTATACATTGGCGGAGCTAAATTGAAAAGCTCCTGGGCCAGAATTTCTTAGAATCTGTAAAAATTATTAATTTAAATTTAAACTATTAAGATAGAAAGACGTTACATAGAAAGACCGTAACTTTATGAAAGTGAAAATTATTATAAGAAATTTGATAATAGTATTTATTGGCCTGTTATTATTTTCATTTTTTTCGTGCGTCACCCATAAGTATCATCCGCCTCATTCGATAAGTCATGTTCAAAAACCAGTTTCTGGTCCAACCAAAAAAATCAAATCAATTATATTATAAAGCAAAAACCCCCGGATTTCACCGAGGGTCTTGCAGCATGTCAGGATGTTTCTGATTTCACCCAGAGTGCCGCTCTAATCTTCATATATGGTTTATTTCAATAAGATGCTGTTTCAGGATTTAAATTATGATATAAAGTTATCATAATACTACATTCGTGTCAAGTCGTAGATGCGCATTTAATGGGGAAATAATATAGTTTTAACTTATGTTGGTCTAAGGAATGGCGACGAATATAAACAGGAATTTTCTGCTTATATTAAAATATATGTAATTCGTCAAAAATGAGTCGGAATTTATCGGAAGTAAGGAGAAAAATTTGATTTTCCAGTTATATTATGATCTATAACATTGATTATATGTATATTAAGAAATCAACTTTAAAGTATGAATAAAAACTTCGATTTTGACGAACCGTTTAATAATAAGGATTAAAATTTGGTATTTTGACACATTTCTATGCCTTTTATAATAAAAATTAATTAAACAAACATTAAAAAGCGATTTTAATAAATTCTGCTGTTTAAATAATTTTTAAACAATAACCTATGATATTTTTATCTGGGGTCTCGCTGCATCGGGAGTGTGCTTATCAGTCCCGCGCTAATTTTTACTTATCTTTGAATCAACAACCTAAAAAATAATCGGTTTGAGATTGTTTGGTTCTAATACAGAATAAATGAAAGAGTTAAGAGAGAAAAAAGAACTTTTAATTGAGAATAAGATTTTTACCGGAAATGATTTAATATCTCTTATTAAATTAGTAATTAAGCTGTCCGATGAGATTCTTGACAAATCAAAAGAAATCAAACATAAAGAATTGATTCATGAAGGTTGGACGGAAACAAATATTTCGGAAAAATATATTAATACCAGCCATTCAGGTATAGAATTCACTTCTTCTGATAAATCAAAATACTCATTTTATTTTAAGGAAATTTCTGAAGCAAAAGACGTGCTTGATACTAAACAAATTATTGAAGTTGAATTGTATTTCAGTGAGAATGTGTTAGATAGTAAATTTGTGCTAAAACTACGTCACACAGATACTTTTTCAGCTTCAAGCTATGCACTTGTTGAAGGAGAGGATAGAGATTGGGTAAATGGGACGATAAAGTTATTGGAGAATTTTCTTGTAACATGCAGAAATCAGTCCATATTCGTTAAAAAGTATAAGAGCTTAATACTTGGGTCGACTATCCTCTTACTCATTTTATTTCTGCATAATCTGATTGTTGTTTTTATCAGAACAAAGGTCATATTTCCGAAAATAGTGGGCAACATGTTCTCCGAAAACCTTATTTATGTAATTATGGTTTTATCACTTATTTCGGCAACTCCTGCGGTTTTAATTTATAGATGGTTAATTAAGCTTTTCCCCGGAATTGAAATTCAAACCGGGCTGAATTACGAGCATACGAAAAAAGAAAGACGTAACAAATTATTTCTTTTAGCTATATTAATTATAGTTCCAACTATTCTTTCATTTTTTCTGCTTCGATTGTGAAGACTCATAAAATCTCTGTTTAAAACTTCCTACCGTTGCGCCCTTGTGCCGTTACACCTTTATGTCTTGAACCTATTACCTGTATCCAACCAGTGACAGAAAGCCTTCACCAAGAAATTGAATTGCCGGCCAGATAGGAAAAACATTTATCTTGGTCGCGAAGCTCACTATAATTAATCCGAACAGAACGAATGAACCATATTTATATAATGCATTATAAAGAACCGGATATCTTTTGAACTGAGATAACAAAAGATGAGAGCCGTCAAGAGGAGGTAATGGAATTAAGTTGAATATGAAAAGACCCCAGTTGATATAGATAGCATAAATAAAAACTTCAGATAAAACCTGCCAGAAAGATGTTGCATGATTAAAAGAAGCAGATGAGAGTAATGAGAACATTATGGAAAGAATCATTGCAATCACTGCATTCGACAATGGTCCGGCCAATGCTATTTTGATGACGTCTGTTTTAGGATTTCTTAGATTCTGCTCATTAAACTGAACAGGTTTGGCCCATCCGAATCCGACGAATATTAACATTATAAATCCAAGAGGATCAATGTGTTTTAATGGATTAAGAGTTACCCTTCCCTGGTCTTTTGAAGTAGAATCACCGCACATGTGGGCAACCAATGCATGACAGTATTCATGCACGGTCAATCCAAGAATTATTCCGGGCAGGAACTTTAAAGCCCGGGCTAAATCAAAGCCTCCCATTCTGTCTTTTATTGAAAGGCTGGTAAAAATCTGTCTGTGTCAGCCGACATTTTTTTATTCCTTCCGGAGTATAAGCTGCACCGGTAAAATCAATATTCATATTATTATTCCACAAAATGCTTTATTGTAATTTCTTTTAATACTAAGTTCAATTTTCTCTCTTAAGCGGGCGTAAAGCTAACAAACTTTTATTTATGACAAAAATCCATTACGTTTACAAAAAGAGGAAAATCATGAAGAAGATATTTGTTTTCTGCCTGTTAATATTTCTTGCCTGCTCTCAGGGAGTATTTTCTCAATCTTCTAATGACACTCTTGCATATTTATTAACATGCGGACCAGGCACGGAGACCTATTCAATATATGGTCATAGCGCTCTGAGAATTGTAATTACTGAAAAACATACTGATACTGTCTATAACTGGGGAGTATTCGATTTCAGTACTCCAAATTTTGTCTGGAAATTTGCAAAGGGAAGATTGGATTACCTGCTGATTGACGAATCATTGCAAGGATTCCTTCAGGAATATTTCTTGGACCACAGATATGTATATTCTCAAAAAATAAATATAGATCAAGTTGAAACAAGAAAACTGGTATCACTTATAAATGAGAATTTAAAACCTGAGAATATAAAGTACAGATATGACTTTTTCTACGATGATTGCTCCACAAGGATAAGGGATCTGTTTGAAAAATCCATAGGTCAAAAACTAATATATCCTCCTGCTGAAACAGGTAAAATTCCTACTTTCAGGGACATGGTTGGCAAATATCAACATCCTTATCCCTGGTACAAATTCGGGGTTGATCTTATAATGGGTTCCACATCTGATAAGAAAGCGGTATTCAGAGACAGAATGTTCCTGCCTATCGACATGAAGGATGAATTATCAAAATCAGTTATTCAAAGATCTGAAAAAAGGATCCCTCTTCTTCAGAATCCTGAAGTTTTGCTTGATTTTGATGCACCGGTGACAAAAGAAAGGTTCTTTACAGCGCCTCCGTTTGTTTTTACAGCGATAATAATTATAATAATGATCATGGCTGCTTTGATAAAAAGCAGGAAGATTATCAGGGTTATTGATATTCTTATCTATTCAGTTTTTTCAATACTTTCAATACTTATGATCTTCTTCAATTTTTTTACCGACCATGAGCAGATGAAACGGAATCTTAATATAATATGGCTGAATCCTCTTATTATAGTATGCTTAGTCATGTTGCTCTTTAATAAAAAAGGAACGATTTGGTTCAGAATAGTATTTTACATATCGTCATGCTTTATCGTTTTTCAATATATTCTGCCACAGGATTTCAATATTGGGTCTGTACTGCTGGCGATTATGTTATTGATAAGAAGCTCAGTTAGGTCGGGGTTTGACTGGAATCCACTAACTTTAAAATAATACCTGAATTCCCCTTTATTTCTACCTCCCAACCCCTCAAATGGGGGGCCTTAAAATCATCCCAGTATTCTTACCCCCCAAATAGGGAGAGAGGGGGTTTGAAATCCAGGAGATGTGATGCGTTATAAACCTTTAACTAATATTTAACACTCCTTAACAAGAAGTTAAAAATTACCGGACTTCCTTTGTATTCTGTTTTTCCAAAGGAAATCATGTATGGTTAATGAAACTCAAATTACTATATTTGCTACTTAAATTTTTTAAGCCATGGAGCAAACTGCTGACATCAGGATTTTAAATGAAAAGATTGAAAAAGAGAGTTCCTTCGTCGACATAGTCCGGATGGAGATGAACAAAGTTATTATTGGGCAAAAACACCTTACCGATAGTCTTATGATAGGTCTGCTTGCCAATGGACATATTCTGCTCGAAGGTGTTCCTGGTCTTGCAAAAACACTTGCGATTAAATCGCTTGCATCGATTATAGATGCAAAGTTCAGCAGGATACAGTTTACCCCCGACCTTCTTCCTGCCGACCTTATTGGTACAATGATTTATAGTCAGAAGAAGGAGGAATTTATAGTAAAAAAAGGACCTGTCTTCGCAAATTTTATTCTTGCTGATGAGATTAACAGGTCACCTGCAAAAGTCCAGAGTGCACTTCTGGAGGCAATGCAGGAGAGGCAGATTACAATCGGTGAAAATACTTTTAAACTTGATGAACCATTTCTGGTTCTTGCCACTCAGAACCCTATTGAACAGGAAGGCACATATCCTCTGCCAGAAGCACAAATCGACAGGTTCATGATGAAAGTCCTTATTGATTATCCCGTAATGGACGAAGAGAAACTCATCATCAGAGAAAACCTGGCCAAGGATTTTCCGAAAGCAAATACAGTTCTGAAAACTGCAGATATTATAAGAGCCCGTAATATTGTTAGGGAAGTTTATATGGATGAGAAAATCGAGAATTATATTCTGAATATAGTTTTTGCCAGTAGAAATCCTGAAAAGTATGGTCTTCCTGCATTTAAAAACATGATCTCCTACGGCGCATCGCCAAGAGCTTCAATAAATCTTTCACTCGCAGCAAAAGCATTTGCGTTTATTAAAAGAAGGGGATATGTAATTCCTGAGGACATAAGAACCATATGTCATGATATAATGCGTCATAGAATTGGTCTTACGTATGAAGCTGAAGCTGAGAATATCAACCAGGATCACATAATCTCAGAAATTCTTAATGTTGTTGAAGTCCCATAGCAGAACTGTATGAAAATCATTACATTATCTGCCGCGCTGATATTAATCTGCATTTGCACCCAAAGCCAGAATCTAATCGGGTACACGGAAAATGAAATCCTGAAATATATGAAGGAGAATTGCAGCGATATGAATTACAATAACGTTGTAAATAGTAAGTTTAGTTATCTGAAATACTCTGATAGTTCCGAGAACCAAACGTTTTTGTTTTTTCTGAATCCCGATTCTGTCTGCAGAAGTGTAAGAATAATATGCGATATAAACATGAAATCGCAAAAAGTGAAAGAATTCGACTCAAAATATTTGAAAAAAGGAGAGAACAAATGGATAGATAAGCTGGGAGGAAAAAATTACCTTATTGAGCTCATGGAAGGGAAATGGTCGTGTGTTATAGCCATAGAATCTGAAAAATAATTTGTTGTAAAGTGGAAGCAACCGAATTATTAAAAAAAGTACGGAGAATTGAAATAAAGACCAGAGGGTTAAGCCGGCATATTTTTGCGGGCGAATATCACAGCGCCTTCAAAGGTCGTGGTATTGCTTTCAGCGAAGTTAGGGAATATCAGTATGGTGATGATATAAGAAGCATAGACTGGAATGTGACTGCCCGCTTCAATCACCCATATGTGAAGATTTTCGAAGAAGAGAGGGAACTCACAGTAATGTTACTTATTGATGTAAGCGGCTCGGGCTATTTCGGAACGAAAGTCAGTTATAAAAGAGATATAATGACCGAAGTAGCTGCTGTTCTTTCTTTCTCCGCAATATATAATAATGATAAGATTGGTGTTATTTTCTTTTCCGATAAGGTCGAAAAATTCATTCCCCCTCTAAAGGGAAGAAAACATATTTTAAGAATAATCAGAGAACTGCTTGACTTTTCCTCTCAAAGTAAAAGGACCAACCTGGATGAACCATTGCGTTTCCTTACAAATGCAATAAAAAAAAGATGTACTGCATTCATAATTTCTGATTTCATTGTGCCTGAATTCGAGGAAGCCCTTAGGATTGCATCAAACAAACATGATATTGTTGCTCTTAAAGTTTTTGATCCTGTAGAACAGGCTATACCTGATATAGGATTAATTAAAGTATCAGATTCGGAAACCGGAGAGGAAAAATGGATCGATACCTCCTCAGATTTTACAAGAAGAGCTTATGAAAAATGGTGGACTGACCATATTGATACTATTAAGAATAGCTTTAAAAGATGCGGAGTTGATTCTGCTGAATTGAGAACAGATATGGATTATGTTAAACCACTGATTAAGTTGTTTGAGAAAAGATGATAGTTATGAAGAAGCTTTTTCTTTCCTTATTTCTGTTTAATTCAATTATTTCTTCTTCAATTGGGCAGGAAGTAAAAATAACTTCATCTTTTGATTCGACGAAAATATTTGTTGGTGATCAGATAAAATTTACAATTATTGTTGATAAACCATCGGGTATGAGGCTTGCTCTTCCGGTTTTCAAAGATACTCTGTGTAAAAATATTGATATTATTTCAGGACCTCACATCGATAGCTCGGCTATTCAGAATGGAAGAATTAAAATCATACATAAATATCTTATAACATCTTTTGATTCAGGACGCTATCAAATCAATCCGGTTTTTGCAGAAGCTAAAACTGAAGGAGGAGTGAAAAGATTCTATTCGGATAACTCCATACTCGAAGTTATGAGGGTTAAAATAGCCCCGGCTGATACTGCTTCAAAAATATATGATATCATAAAACCATACAAAGCACCTGTTACTATCGGGGAAGTGCTTCCATGGGTTCTTATTATTACTCTGGTTGGTATTTTAATTTGGGGCGCAATCAGGTTTTTCCGGAAATTCAGAAAATCTGAAACAGTGAAAGAGGCTTATGTTCCTCCTGAACCAGCTCACGTTATCGCCTTCAGGGAACTGGAAAAACTTAAAAATGAAGAACTGTGGCAGAAAGGGGAAATTAAGAGATACTATACAACTCTGACTGACATTCTGCGACAGTACCTGGAAAACAGATTCAGAGTGTTCTCACTTGAATTGACTACTGTCGAAACACTTAATGCTCTGGTTAAAACAGGCTTTAAAAAGGACGGATCGTATAATGACCTTAAAAATGTTTTGACAGGTGCTGATCTGGTAAAATTTGCAAAATACAATCCTGTGCCGGCAGAAAATGAATCGCACTTTCAAAATTCATGGAATTTTGTGCAGGCAACAAAGGAGAATAAAATGACTACTGATTCTGTTGAAGAAAACATGAGTATGAAGGAGGGTAATGTATGAACGGAATAGCATTTGCCGAACCATTCTTTCTTTATCTGCTTATTATAGTTCCTGCTATGATTGTATTTTATATTCTGAAGCAGCAAAAAGTTACTGCTTCAGTGAGAATGCCTGGTTTACAGTCATTTGTTGAAGCAGGAACCACTTTCAGACACTACCTCAGGCATATTCTTTTCGCCCTCCGGGTTATTGCAATTACTCTTCTTATAATTGTCCTTGCCCGACCTCAAAAAACAGACAGATTCCAGAATATGTCGACTGAAGGTATTGATATTATGCTTGTTCAGGACATATCAGGAAGCATGCTTTCACGCGATTTCAAACCTGATAGAATTGAGGCAGCAAAAAATATTGCTACCGAGTTTATTTCCGGAAGACCCTATGACAGGATAGGACTTGTAGTTTTTAGCGGTGAATCATTTACACAATGTCCATTGACAACAGATCATGCTGTATTGATCAACCTGCTTCGCGAAATTCAAAGTGGCATGATCGAAGACGGGACAGCAATAGGAATGGGACTCGCAACAGCTGTCAACAGGATAAAAGATTCTCCGTCTAAAAGCAAAGTGATAATCCTTCTTACCGATGGTGTAAATAACAAGGGCGAAATTGCACCGGCAACAGCTGCAGATATTGCAAAAACGTTTGGAATAAGGGTATATACAATCGGAGTTGGTACGCAGGGAATGGCGCCATATCCGGTTCAGACGCCTTACGGAGTACAATATCAGGATATGCCGGTGGAAATTGATGAAGGCATCCTTCAGCAGATATCTCAGACAACTGGTGGAAAATATTTCAGGGCAACTGATAATGATTCGCTCGAGAAGATTTACAAAGAGATTGACAAGCTTGAGAAATCAAAAATTGACGTGCGGCAATTCAGCAAGAAAGAAGAGAAATATTTGTCACCTGCTTTAATCGCTTTTTTCATGCTAGTTATTGAAATAATTGTGAGAAACACAATTTTTAAAAATCTTACTTAATCGCAGAATAGAAGATGCAATTGTTCAGATTTGCAAATCCGGTTTTTTTGTACCTGTTGCTTTTGCTTCCGGTACTGATACTATTATATATTATAAATGAAGTCAGGAAAAGGAAAGCACTAAAACGTTTAGGTGATGTGAACCTTGTTAGCCGCCTTGTTCCTGAAATGTCAACTATTCGTCCTGCAATAAAGTTCATTTTGCAGTTAATTGCTGTTTCAGCAGGTATAATCATGCTCTCCAGACCACAATTCGGATCTAAAATTGAAGATATCAAAAAACAGGGCGTTGAAGTAATAATTGCTTTGGATGTCAGCAACTCAATGCTTGCAGAGGATATTCAGCCTGACAGACTAACAAGGGCAAAGCAGGCCATATCCCGTTTGGTTGATAACCTCGACAATGATAAAATTGGACTTATTGTCTTTGCAGGAGATGCATATATCCAAATTCCTGTTACAACTGATTATGTGTCTGCAAAAATGTTTCTCTCATCAATAAATCCGAATATTGTGCCAAAACAGGGAACAGCAATCGGCGCTGCGATCGATCTGGGAATGCGATCTTTCAGTCCTGGTGAAGGCAAAAGCAAGGCAATGATAATAATTACAGATGGAGAAAACCACGAAGATGACCCGGTAAAAGAAGCTGAAGAGGCATCCAAAGCCGGTATTGTAATACATACACTGGGAATAGGTTCGACAGAGGGAGTACCGATACCGATATTAATTAATGGTAAAAGGGACTATCTTAAAGATGCAGATGGTAATACAGTCGTAACTAAGCTTGATGAAGAAATCCTTAAAAAAATAGCGCTAACTACAAATGGTAATTATGTAAGGGCAAGCAATTCAAACATAGGGCTTGATGAAATATTCAATGGCATTAAAAAAATGAAGAAGCAGGATCTGGAGAGCACTATGTACACCGAGTATAACGACCAGTTTCAGATATTTGCTGCAATAGCCTTATTCTTACTTCTGGCTGATTTTATTATTATGGAAAGAAAAAACAGAAGATTGGCAAATATAAGGTTATTTAAATTTAAAGTTTAATCTATCGTGTTAAGAATTATGTACGGAGTGGCTCAAATATTAGAGAAAAGATCAATACTCAGAAGTCTTATATTTTGTGTATTAATGATTATTTCCGTCACTCTGAATGCACAAACTGAGAAGAATTTTATTAGAAAGGGCAACAGGGAATTTGAGAATAATAAGTTTCCTGAATCCGAGATATCCTATAAAAAAGCTATTGATAAAAATAAGCAATATCCGGATGCTTTATTTAATGACGGAGATGCGCTTTATAAGCAGAATAAATTTGAAGAAGCAGGCAAACAATTTATTGAGAGCGTTAATCAGAATTATGATAAGACAAAGAAATCAGCAGGATTGTATAACCTTGGAAATTCATTGCTCAAAGCCAATAAGCTTCCGGAGTGTATAGATGCATATAAAAACTCTCTTAAACTACGTCCCGACAACCACGAAGCCAAATATAATCTATCCTACGCGCAGGATTTATTGAAAAAGCAGCAGGAGCAGCAGAAAAAACAGCAACAGGATAAAGATAAGAAGGATCAGAATAAGGACAAAAACAAGCAAGACCAGAAGAAGGATCAGAATGATAAAAACAAAGATCAGCAGAAGGACCAGAAGAATAACCAGGATCAGAAACAACAACAGCAACAACCTCAGAAACAGGAGATTTCAAAAGAGGATGCTCAGAGACTTCTGAATTCCCTGGCCAATGATGAAAAAAATGTCCAGGAAAAAGTTAAACTTGCAAAAGCAACTAAAGCAAAAGTCAAATCAAGGATAAACTGGTAATTTGGATAGAACGAAAATGAAAAAAACAATATTATATCAGTTAATCTTTTTAATCTCATACACAGTATCAGGGCAGGATGTCTATGTAAAAGCAGAATATCCGGCTGTCGTGAATGCAGGGGATCAATTTACTGTTATGTGGACAGTCAATGCAGGCGGAGGAGAATTTTCAGCCCCGTCTTTCAACGGTTTTTATAAATTGATGGGTCCGCAGACATCCTACAGTTCGAATACACAAATAATAAACGGGAAAATGTCGAATCAGACTTCTTATTCCTATGTCTATTATCTTCAGGCTGTTAAAGAAGGAAAGTTTGTTATTTCTCCTGCAGTGTTTACTCTGAAAAATAAAACTTATTCCTCCGATTCGATACATATTGAAGTTGTAGGGGGTACTTCGCAGAAACAAAATGTAACAAATGGAAGCAATAGTTTAGCAAATGATACGCAAGTAGAATCTTCGGGGAAAGACCTTTTCATAAATCTTGCTGTAAATCGTAGGGATGTATTTCTTGGCGAACCTATTGTTGCGACTGTCAAGATTTATTCTCGTGTAAACATCGCAGGGATAAATGAAATCAAATATCCTTCTTTTAATAGCTTCCTTCGGTCAGATATTGATACTCCGCCCCTCACTTCACTGCGGCAGGAAAATGTTAACGGTACAATATACGGAACAGGAGTAATTCAACAATTTTTACTCTATCCTCAGGTTACAGGAGAAATCAATATAGATCCTGTACAGATATCTGTTCTTGTACAACAAAAAACCAGGGGAGCGGCTGATCCCTTTTTTGGTGATTTCTTTTCGTCTTATCAGACTGTACCAAAGGCTGCAGCAAGTCAATCTGTAAAAATTAAAGTAAAGGCTCTACCGGGTATTCAACCTGAAAATTATTCAGGTGTAGTGGGGAAACTAGATATAAAAGCTTCCCTGAACAAACAATCAGTCAATGTAAATGATGCTGTAAACTTCAAGATAACCATTTCAGGAAACGGAAACCTGAAAATCGCATCAGCTCCAGTGCTCAAATTATCTCCGGATATTGAAGTTTATGATCCTAAAATTACAGATGACCTTAAGAATGGACTGAATGGTACAACCGGACAAAAAAGTTTTGAGTATTTGATGATACCCAGGCATAACGGCGATTTTACTATCCCTCCAATTTCATATTCATATTTCAATATCGCCTCCGGCAGATATGAAAAACTTACAACTGAAGAGTTCCATTTTAGTGCTCAGAAGGTCACTGGACAGAATTCAGGAGCCAATGTTTACGGAGGGATATCAAAGGAAGATGTAAAGTACCTTGGAAAAGATATAAGGTTCATAAAATCGGATCCGGGAATTCTGAAAAAATCGGGCAATATCTTATTATCTAAGCAATCATTCTATAGCGCTTATGCTTTTTCGTTTTTAGCTTTTATCCTGATACTTTTTCTAAGAAGGGAACATATAAGACGAAATTCTGACCAATCGCTTGTTAAGAATAGGAAAGCCGGAAAAGTTGCCATTAAAAGACTGCATGGCGCATCTGTTTGTCTTAAAAATGAAGAAATAGATCAATTCTATGACGAAATTCTTAAGGCGCTCTGGGGTTATCTGAGTGATAAACTGAATATACCTGTCTCGGATCTGACAAGGAATAATGCTATTGCCGCACTTCAGGAACAGGGAATTGATGAAGATAATATCCAAAGCCTGTCAAAAATTCTTGATGCCTGCGAATTTGAAAGATTTGCTCCTTCATCTTCAGATACAGAGGCCACAGCAATTTACGAAGGAACATCACAATTTATTAAGTCAGTAGAAAACTTAATAGGCTAAAAAATGAACTCAAAAAAACGATATATTTTATTTATTATTTTCATTTCTCTTTTTGTTCGTATAGCTGTTTCACAGGATACAAATAAGGACAAGTTCTATCAGGGTGTTACGTATTTCACTGCAGGCAGTTATAAAGAGGCTTTGCAGATATGGACTGATATCTATAACACAGGATACAGGTCTGCAAATCTGGATTATAATATAGGAAACGCATATTTTAAACTGAACAACATTCCCTCGGCAATTCTGTTTTATGAGCGGGCATACCTTCTTAAACCTGCAGATGAAAATATTAATTATAATCTACAGATTGCCAGAACTCTGATTGTGGATCGTTTTCAGGAAATTCCGGAACTTTTTTTCATCAAATGGTATAATTTCGTTTCACTTTTTCTTTCGATCAACAGTTGGGCGAAAATAAGCATAACCTCTTTTATTCTCTTCCTTTTGCTTTTGTCCTTATATATCTATTCATCCAGGTACCGGCATAAGGTTATCGGATTCTGGTTAGGAGTCTTTTTTATAGTTCTGTCACTTACTTCTTTAGCTTTTACTATACGGAACAAATCGTTGGTATATGATAGTCATAAAGCAATAATTTCCAGCCCCATGGTGAACGGTAAAAGTTCACCTGACAAAAGCGGAAATGATATTTTTGTTTTGCATGAAGGTACGAAAGTAACTGTTGAAGATGAAGTGGGAGAGTGGAGTGAAATAAGACTCTCAGACGGCAATAAGGGCTGGGTTCCTTTAAATAGTATCATAATTATTTAATCCTGTTGCAACTTATTTACTATATTTCAGGTCAGATTATAAATGATAATATTTATTCCTGATCATGAAAAAGTTCATTATAATTTCACTGCTGCTTTTATCAGTTTTTGCCTGTAAAAAGAAAGTATTTTCCCCTGAAGGACCTACCGATGTAAGAATAAGAAATAAATCTGATCTGACTTTCCAAGAGGTAATTGTCAGTACTTCAGAAAAGTTCGGGGATACTGTCACTATAGGAAATATTTCCACTGGTTCAACATCTGATTATTTCCGGGTTACAAAAGCTTATCCCAAAGCAGAAGTTTCTGCAATGATAAATGTAAGTGGCTCGCTGGTTAAATTTTCAACCGGACCTGTAAGTTATGCTTTTATGCAATATATCGGACGGGACAGGATTACATATGAGATTTACATTTCCAATATGACCAACAAAGAACTTTCTATAAGTGATGTAATTGAAGATGAAGCATTGGTTTTAAAATAGTTTAAATGATTCCGGCAGATTACGTTAACAACAATACTCCACTAAAAATAGTACCTGATAATATCCCGGCCCAAACTGACTCCGGGGAGAACAAAACAAAAAAAAATATTTCAGGTGAACTGAGTCTGATTATATTCAGCTTTTTGGCTACAATTTCGGTATCAATTATTATTTCTTCATTTCTCAAAGGAATATATCCTGACAGATTCATTTTTATTCCTGTTCTGTTAGCTACGGGAATTATCACTTTCTTTCACCCTGGAAAAAAATTCAGATTGTGGCGATCTTTAACCAATTTTAAAAACTCTCCCATAATGCGCGAGATTGCCGCATTCATTCTTTACGCAACTATCTCATTGCTGGCTGTTTTCCTACGAATGCCGGTACTCCTCATAGCCTCCTCAATAACAGGGCTAATATTCCTTATGTTGATAGACAATGTCTATCTATTTACTGTACAGAACAAATCAGTTATTCTTCATAGCGGACAAACCTTCATAAGTGCACTTTTCATTATTTCATTTATATCAGGAATTGTGCTTCCATTTGTTTTCCTGGCGCTAATTAAGTTAGGTTTATTTTTATACAAACAGATAATTAATAAGTTAAACAGGTCTGATTCAGCATTCAGGTTCCTGAGAATAGCTTTTCTGATTGTTCCCGGAATGAGCTTGATACAGCATAATTCTCTTCCTGAAAATTTTATAATCATTATATTTTTGACCGGTGAACTTTTTGACCGTATTTTATTTTATATAGATTTCACTCCGGTTAATATAAACTCATTGATCGATGAACAATTTAATATTGAAAGAGATGAAAAGAAAAGAGATAAATAGTTCACGAATGCCTGTTTACAGGGATGCAGGCTTTGAACTCTATGATGCGAAGACTACTGCAGATGCTTTCAGGAAAGAGACAGAGCATTCAAGGAAACCTGATTTATACATTTATTCCCGCTACCGAAACCCTACTGTTGTGTCTGCGGAAGAGGAAATAATGAAGCTTGAAGGTTCTGAGTGGGCTCTGCTTACCCAGTCGGGGATGTCTGCTATTGATACTGCGCTATCTGTTTTTCAACATGGAAAAGGAACCGGATTGTGGTTATTCTTTTCTGAAATTTATGGTGGAACTATTTCATTTATTGAGTCTGTTCTTAAAGCAAAGAGAGGCCTTGATATTCAATATTTCACTCCAGATAATGGAAATTATGACCTCGTTAAGTTTGAAAAAGCGATATATGATTTGAAACCTGAGTTTGTATATATCGAAACAATCTCAAACCCCATGCTTATTGTGGCAGATGTAACTGGTATATCAGACATTGCAAAGAAATATGGAGTAAAGGTGATAGTAGACAATACCTTTGCCACTCCATGGCTTTATAAACCATTGAATGATGGAGCTGACATCGTAATTCACAGTGCAACAAAGTATTTTTCCGGACATGGTAATCTCACAGCCGGCGTGATATGTGGAAATGATGTCCAAATTATGCAGTCTGCAGTGGAATACAGAAAGTTTGTTGGGCACGCACTCTCTCCTGATGATGCATACAGCCTTCAGACTCAGGTTCAGACATTTGAACTTAGATTCTCGCGACAATGTTCAAACGCATTTAAACTTGCAGAATATCTCGATAGAATGTCATTAATTAAAAAAGTTTGGTATCCCGGATTAAAAAATCACCCAACCAACTTTATTGCTGACAAACTATTCAATAAAAAAGGATTTGGGGCAATGATAACCTTTGATTTAGATGGCAGAGATTTAGCTGAAAAGAGAATAAGAAGAGATAAATTCATTGAATTGGTTTCAGAAAAAATTAAACTTATACCAACACTGGGTGATCCTCATACAATTCTTATGCCGGTAGAGGCTGTCTGGGGCGCGAAATACCCCGAACCAGGGATGATAAGACTATCTGTAGGTTTTGAAGAATACTCCGAATTGGAAGGGACTATATCAAGAGCCTTAGAAATGATTAAGGGTTAAGGTTAAGGTTACGGTTAAGGTTGAGATTTAGGTTAAGTAGTCTCAGCCTCAACCTCAACCTCAGCCTCAGTTATTGCCAGTTTATTGGTTCAACACCATGTGCTGTAAGATATTCATTGCATTTGCTGAAATGTTTATTTCCAAAGAAACCCCGCGAAGCTGAAAGAGGAGATGGATGAACGGATTCTAACACCAGGTGTTTTGATCTGTCAATAGACTCGCCTTTATTCTGAGCATATGCACCCCACAGAAAAAAAACGATATTCTGTTTTTCATTATTAAGTATGCTAATGACTCTATCAGTAAACTGCTCCCAACCTTTTTTCTGATGCGACCCGGCCTGATGAGCCCTTACAGTCAGGGTAGCATTCAGAAGTAAAACACCCTGGGCTGCCCATCTCTCCAGGTTTCCGCTGATTGGTTTTTGAGTACCCAGATCCGATTCAATTTCTTTGAATATATTTACCAGGCTTGGGGGGAAATCGACGCCTTCTCTAACTGAAAAACATAATCCATGTGCCTGTCCCGGCCCATGATAAGGATCTTGTCCTATTATTACAGCCTTAACGTTCTGAAAAGGACAAAGGTTGAATGAATTAAAAATCAGACTCCCGGGAGGATATATAGTTTTAAGTCTGTATTCTTCTTTTACAAATTCGGTAAGTTTGATAAAGTATTCCTTTTCAAATTCTCCTTGTAGTCTAGACTTCCAAGTCGGTTCAATCTTAACATCCATATCTCATTGTATTTTATTTTAGGCAATTGTCAAAATAGAGCATTAAATTTACTCTTTTTTCCTTTGTGTTACTTCGTCTTTACTTTGTGACCCTTTGTGGTTTAATGATTTATTTTTTAGCGCTAAGGTTCTCTAAGGTTGTCACTAAGGAACACAAAGGACTTTTAGCAGCCTGAGTTTTTAATAATTAATCATAACTTTAAAATAAAAAATGGCAACCGAAACTGAGCGGAAATTTCTTGTAAAAAGTGAATTCAGACACCTGTCTGTCAGAGAGATAAAAATAATTCAATCTTACCTGACAATAGATGCGGAAAAAACCATAAGGTTAAGGATTGCCGATAATAGGGCATTTCTTACAGTTAAATCCAGACCCCGGAAGAATTCATTAACCAGGAACGAATGGGAAGTTCAGATCCCTGTAAATGATGCTAAAGAGATGATGAATATTTGTCTCCCCGGAAGAATTATTAAGACCCGTTATCTAGTACCTTCAGGAAAACACACTTTTGAGATAGATGTTTTTCACGAAAAGAATGAAGGTCTCGTTGTCGCGGAAATAGAACTTGCTTATGATGATGAATATTTTGATAAACCCGAATGGCTGGGAGAGGAAGTAACTGGTAACCCCAGATACTATAACGCGAACCTGATAAAGTAGGTGTTATTTTTTAAATATAAAATAGACTGCAAGAATCAGAAATCCGAATCCAATGAGATGGTTTAGCCGGAATTGTTCACTTTTAAAAACTATAAGTGTAAAGCCGGTAAATACCAATATTGATATTACTTCCTGGATGACTTTTAGTTCTATGAGGGAAAAAGGCCCTCCGTTTTGTCTGAAACCTATTCTGTTGGCTGGTACCTGAAGCGAGTATTCGAAAAATGCAATTCCCCAGCTCAACAAAATTACTGCGAAAAGACTAAGGTTCTCAAACCTGCTCATAGTTCTTAGCTTTAGATGGCCGTACCATGCAATTGTCATAAAAGTATTGGACATCACCAGGAGCAGTACAGTATATAAGCCTTTCATTCAGCCCTGGGAAATTAGAATCTTAATTCACACAATCATTAATTTAAATCATTTATAATCCGTTGCAGGACATCAGTAAAAGGATATCCTGCCTCTTTAGTAGCAGCCACAAATCCGCCATCGGGCGAAATACATGGATTACCATTTATCTCAATCACAAATACATTATCATTATTGTCGGTTCTTACATCCACTCTTGCATAGCCCTTTAAACTAAATAAATGCCAGCACGATAGGGCTGCTTCTTTCAGGTTTGTTGCCAAATGATTGTTAATTTTGTTTCCAGGAAACTCCCGCACAGTATTTATATATTCAAAACTATCAATTTCCCATTTTGCCTTAAAATCAATAATCCTTGGTCTACTCTCATCGTAGTTCACAAAGACGATCTCAGCAGGAGGCAATACTTCAGGCCCATCTTTTCCTGCCAATAAACTTATATTAAATTCTCTGCCGTCGATGAAATCTTCAATAAACCAATGTGCGTCATCAAGTCCTTTTAATTTTGCCTCGAATCCGGGTTTACATTCAAATACTGAATCGCTTGTAATTCCCAGAGAACCATCTTCCCATATTGGTTTTATGATATATTTTCTTCCTGGTTTAAGAAGTTTGGGCTTTGAAGGCAAATAAGATCCAGGATTATTTATACCTGCATTTTTCATCGAATTACTGCAGATGGTTTTATTGGTAGTCAGAAAAATTGATTCAAGTGAATTACCTGAATATGGGATGGAATACAAATTCAGCAGAGCCGGAACAAAATAAATAAGTTCACCCTTGTTATTGATCGACTCAACCAGGTTAAAAACGAAATCAGGTTTTTCTTTTGCTAATTCTGCAATTTCAGACATAAACATCTCCGTGATACCTTTTCTGTAAAAGGAAATTCCTATATCAACAAGGTGTTTTTCAATATGAGCTACCTGATCAAGAACATCAAGTTCATCAGCCAGAGCACCTTCTCGTGGTTCATTATATATAATACAACATCTCCTCATACTACCTACACTCTCTACTTTAATATAAATTTCAGGCTTGTTACCCCTTCATCCTCTTGATGGCAGATTGCATTATCATCTCCATCAATGTCTGGTATTCAATGCCATACATTCTTGATAAAATCGGCAGGTCCGAATGAATGGGGTTTAATCCGGCTAGTGGATTTGCTTCTATAAAACAGATCTTTCCGTTGCGGTCGGCTTTCAAATCGACTCTCCCGGCATCTACTGCATTCAAAGCTTTCCAGGCGCTGAGTGCAACTGATTTGCATTCGTCAATTATATCAGCTTCAAGAGGTTTGTACTTACAATAATTCTGGTAATTCTCTTTCACTTCTACGGAATATGGCAGATTGTTTGCTGTCATAACTTCCATCCCTCCAATAGCTGTAGCTTCCTCTTTATAACCGACTACACCGACGGTGAATTCCCTTCCGGGCAGATATTCTTCAACAAGTGCCGGTTGTTGGAATTCCTTAAGAATCCATTCTACCATTTTCGCCAGTTCTGAAGTCGAATTAACAAGACTTTTCTCGGTAATACCCTTACCCGTTCCTTCAGATACAGGCTTAACAAAGAGAGGGTATTTGAGATCGCATTTATTGAGATCTTTTAGTTCAGTTATCAGGTAACCAGGACTAACTGGAACTCCGGCAGCTGCAACCACCAGTTTTGCAAGGTGCTTATTGAGAGATAAGCCCATTATTACAGGACCACTGAACACATAATGTATTTTATATTGGTCCAGGATGGCAGGAACGACAGATTCCCGTCCATCACCGTATAATCCTTCGGCAATATTAAAAACAATATCCCATCTCTTTCCGACAGCGATAGCTTCAATCAGTTGAAAAACATTTCCGATGGGTTCTGTTTCATGACCCATCTGCTTCAAAGAATTATCGATCGCGTCAACTGTTTCCTGCTTGTCGAATTCTGCAGTTTCATCCATAGAATACCCCCGGTCAGTATACCATGACCGTAGGTCATACGTTAAACCAACTTTCATCTATCAGCCCTATTTTTCAGGATATTCGCATAATACACCTTTGTAGTTACGCATTACTATTCGTTCCTCATTGTGTTCTACCACATAGTTCGGAAGCAAAGGGATTTTTCCTCCACCACCGGGAGCGTCAACAACAAATGTAGGTACTGCATAACCACTCGTGAAACCTCTGAGTCCTTTTATTATTTCAAGACCTTTTTTAACAGTAGTCCTGAAATGGCCCGACCCGGGTATTAAATCGCATTGATAAAGATAATAAGGTCTTACCCTTATCTTCAGCAATCTATGCATAAGTTCCTTCATAGTAGGAACATTGTCATTTATACCTTTTAAAAGAACTGTCTGGCTTCCAAGAGGAAATCCTCCATCAGCCAGTTTGTTACATGCTTTTGCACATTCAGCCGTTATCTCATCGGGATGCGAAAAATGCAAGCTGATGAAAAGCGGGTGATACTTTCTGAGAATATTTATCAAATTATCAGTGACTCGCTGTGGAAGCACCACAGGAATTCTGGTTCCGATTCTTATCATTTCAACATGCTCAATACTTCGGATATTTGATAGGATATAATCGAGAATCTCATCACTTAATGTCAGTGGATCACCACCGCTTATAAGTACATCACGTACTTCTTTATGTGAGGAAATGTAATTAAATGCTTTTTCAAAATCCTGCCTTCCAAGTTTATCAAGTCGTCCAACAGAATGAGAACGCGTACAATATCTGCAATAATTTGAACAGACCTGGGTAACTGTAAATAATACCCTGTCGGGGTATCTGTGTACAATTCCTTTAACCGGGGAGAATGATTTTTCATGCAGAGGATCAGACTGTTCGCTACTTGTTTCAAGTAATTCTTCCACAACAGGAATAACATTACGACGCAAAGGGTGCGCCGGTTTACTGTCGTAAATCAATGAAGCAAAATAGGGGGTAATCCTGAGTGGCAGACGGCCTTTAAGATTATTAATAGCCAGAATCTCCTTGTTGGATAATTTCATGATTTTCTTTAGATCTTCGATGCTGTTGATAGCATTCCGAAGTTGCCATTTCCAATCATTCCAGGAATCGATAGTCGTTAGGGGGAAGAAGCGGCGCATAAACTCCGAACTTCTGTTGCTAACTAACGGAATTGGGATTTCGTTTTGCGAAAAAAACGTGGTTTTCGCGCCAGGCTCTTCATCAGAAGAGCAACCCACGAGGCGACTCTCTCCGTGGAGAGTCGTAGCCTCATTATTGTTAGCGTTCATAACGGATGATGAAAATTTTCACCTTTGTTTTTAAGTTTTTTAGTTTAAATTAATACTATTTATCTAAAATAATTAGCCACGAAAATATATAATCTATAAATACAATGTATCATTCGACTACCAGAAATATTAACACTATTAGCATTTTATTAACAATCGATTTATTTTGTCTGCTGTTCATCTATTATATAGTATTGATTAATAATATATTACATTGATTATTGAATAAAAGCAAAGTAAAAATAAAATTGGTAATTTTTTGATATTAATATTTCGAATCGTCTTTAAAATTATCATTTGAATTAATTTTAAAGTTGTTTTTTTTATATTAGAATTCTGGTGATAGGGATTTTCAATAATCGTGCCATAATTAAATCTGTTTTAAAAATGAATTTTATTGAACTTCATTCCGGCTCTCCCGAGTCCTTTCTCAATTTCTTAATTTTCCCCCTGCTTCTTTTGCCTTCGAGTCTCTTGATTTTTGAGGATAATGTCGGTCGGGTCGATCGGCGTTTTTTTTGTATTGTAAGCGCTTTTGAAACAATATCGTAGAACTTATCAACCACTACCTCTTTATTCATTAACTGTGTTCTTTCTGATTGTGAAACAAGTATTATGTCACTCTCTTTATTTATCCTGTTTTTTAATCTGGTAAAAATCAATTCTTTTTCTTTTTCAGAGAAGGCGGAGGCCAAAAGCAGATTAAACCGTAACTCTACTTTGGTACTGACTTTATTTACATTCTGTCCACCCGGTCCACTGCTTCTGGAGGTCGAGAAGATGAATTCACCTTCGAGGTTCCTGCTTTTTAATTCTTCTCTATTCATTATCTTCTAAATATTATTAGAGAAAAAATAAGGCAACGCCGCCAACACTGACAATTGATCCTAATATTTCAGAGAGAGTGACTTTCTGCTTAAATAATAAAAAGGCTGGGAGGATTATGAATATGGGAACAAGAGCCATTATAGTTGATGCAATACCTGCTTCAGTATATTTAATTGCAATTAGTGAAAATGATACACCAAGAAACGGTCCGAAAAAAGCACCGATACTTGTCAAGATCATGCCAGATTTATTATGACTTGCATTGCTCACCATATGCCATCGTGTGAGCATAGTTACAAGTAATATATATCCGAAAATGCCAGCAATTATCCTGATTTGAGTTGCAGCAAAGGGATCATAGTTTTTCATTCCAAATTTACTCAATACAAGTCCCAATGCTTGTCCTACAGCACCGCCTAACGCATACAGAATTCCTTTCGGTGCGAGTTTTAGTGATAGTTTTTCGCCTTTGGCTGACCGACTGAAAATTGCCATAGCAATTCCGGAAAATGTAAGGGTCATGCCCAGATAATGGAACAATGTAAGACGTTCACCAAGAATAATAAAGCTGAAGAAAGCAGTAATAGGAGGAACCATGGTCATTATCAGCATTGAAAACCTCGAGCCAATCATTGTATATGATTTGAAAAGGAATAAATCTCCAAAGACAAATCCAACAAGTCCTGACAACGATAACCACAACCAGTTCTCAATACTGGCATCTACTGGTAAAATATAACCTCTCCAGATCAGGTTGAATACACTCAGGAAGGCAAATCCGATTATAAGCCTTATTATATTGACCGCAATGGACCCTATTTTGTTACTGGCAGATTCAAATGCAAGAGAAGTCACTGTCCAGAATATAGCAGTCAGGAGTGCTGCAAATTCACCAATGTGATGATTAAAGAAATTCATTTTAATTTCAGAAGTTGTATTTATCTTTAAAAGCCGGTAAAATTAAAAAACTAAATCCATTAACCACAGAGGTCACAAAAATTTTAAATACATTTCAAAGAATTTAAATATTAGGAATATGAACATCGAAATAAGAGATCATTTTATTCAGCAATGGAAGAAGTATTTTAATAATGCTGATCTTCCCATTACATTTTATTATACTGACTTTCCGGCTGATATAGAAATTGTACCTTCCTCCGGGAAGTGGAACTGCATTATCTGTCAGCTTCAAAAGGTCAGGTTGGGTGAATCATTGACTTTTAGCGCTAAGTCAGTAAAATGTGGTGGAGCAAGACGTTACCTTGGATTTGACGACTCAATCCGACCAAATTTTGAGTATTTTCTTTCATGTGGAATAGAAAATAAAATGGAAGGAGAGAGGTATATTCGAACTCCGGAATTGGTTCTGGATCTGATGAAAAAACAAAAGAAACTGAATATTCCAGGGAAGTATATTGTATTCAAAAGATGGGACAAATTGAACGAAAGAGATAATCCGGAAGTGGCTATCTTCTTTGCCACACCTGATATACTTTCAGGACTATTTACCCTTGCAAACTTTGACCAGTCTGAACCTGACAGTACAATTACTCCCTTTGCTGCGGGATGTGGATCATTAGTCTATTTTCCTTATTCCGAAAAAGATAACCTGCGTCCCAGAGCTGTAATCGGAATGTTCGATGTTTCTGCAAGACCATGTGTCCAGGAAGGCGTTCTTTCCTTTTCAGTTCCGACNNAAAAAGTTCAGAAAAGAATTAAATAGTATTTTAAAAGACTATCTGCGCCAATCAGCGTGATCTGCGGGTACTATTCACAATTTTCCCGCTGATCGCGCAGATTTTCGCTGATATTTAATTATTAATCTCAAAAGTATATTCTCCCGATCCGGTCTGCATTATAAGCTTATTATCAGAGGTCCTTATATCTTTCAGATAAACATTTTGTGATAATGCTTTTCCTTCCTCTGTAACTTTATCCTTACTTTCTGCTGGTAGAATAATAGTAGCTGAAGTATTTGCAGGTATCATCACTTTTATTATAACTTTCCCATCCTTTCTTTCCCATCCTGAAGCGATAGTTCCATATGAGCTCTCAAAAGAAGCCCTGGAATATGTAAGCTTCCCGGTTGGATGTGGCTGTAAAATTATATGTTTATATCCAGGTCCCATAGTTTCGATCCCTGCTGACACCCTGTACATCCAATCGCCGATGGCTCCATAGGCATAATGGTTAAATGAATTCATGCCAGGATCCTGGAAAGTGCTGTCGGTTTTTTCTCCATCCCATCGTTCCCAAATCGTCGTGGCACCCATTTTAACAGGGTATAACCAAGATGGATAAGTTTCTTGAAGCAAAAGATCATATGCAGTGTCAGTATATCCATTGTCGGATAAAACATGACAAAGATAAGGCGTTCCAAGAAAGCCTGTAGACAGATGATTATTCCTGCTTTTTATATCATTTACCAAAAACTCTGCGGCTTTAGCCCGAAGGTTTTCAGGCAAGAGATTGAATTTAAGGGCAAGAACAAATGATGTCTGTGAATTGGTTCCTACTCTGCCGGCTTTGGTAATATATTCATTAATAAATACATCTTTAATCTTATTAAAAAGATCTGCATACATTTTTGCATCATCTGTTTTGCCGAGGGCCTTAGCAGCCTCTGCCAGAATACTGGTTGAATATGCATAGAAGGCAGTAGCTATAAAATCGTGATCAGTGTAACCATCAGGCTCTGTATGATTATTAACAGGAGGATGATAAAACAACCAGTCTCCGTACTTGCTTCCGCCTTTCCAGATATAACTGTCTCCTGCCTTTTTTCTGATATATTCTACCCACGCTTTCATACTCTGGTACTGATTTATCAGGAAATCTTTATCGCCATACACAAGGTACATTGTCCAGGGTGCAATTACTGAAACATCACCCCATCCCGATGAAGGCTGCGCTGATAGAGCATCCTGTTTATTCAGAATATCAGGAATTACATCTGGTACCTCACCGCCAGGTTTCTGGTCCGCAGTTATGTCTTTAAACCATTTTGTAAAGAATGATGAAACATCCATATTGAATGCTGCAGTTCTGCAGAATGCCTGAGCATCGCCGGTCCAGCCTAACCGTTCATCTCTCTGCGGGCAGTCAGTCGGAACATCTACAAAATTTCCTTTTTGGCCCCATTGAATGTTATGCTGCAATTGATTGATAAGAGGATTGGAACATTCATAACTTCCAGTGACTGCCATATCGGAATGAACAACCACGCCAGTCAGATTATCAACTTTAAGTTCACCGGGAAATCCGCTGATTTCAACAAACCTGAATCCCATAAAAGTAAATCTTGGTTCATATGACTCTTCACCGGTACCATCAAGAGTATATATTACCTGACATTTTGCAACACGAAGATTTGTAGTATAAAACTCACCATATTTATCCATCACTTCAGCATGCCTTAATGTAACAACTGTTCCTTTTTTCCCAGAGACCTTTAATCTTAGCCATCCAACCATGTTCTGACCCATGTCTGCAATAAGCTTGCCTTTTGGTGTCCTGAATATTTTAACCGGTTTTATTTCCTGGATCTTTCTTATCGGTGAGCCTTCGGAAGCTATCAGGTTAACATTATTATAATAACCAATTTTAACGTGTTGCCAGTTTTTATCATCATAACCCGTATTATTCCATCCTATCAGCTTTTTCGTCGCATCAAATGTCTCACCGTTGTAAATATCATTCATTCTTATAGCTCCGTCATTTGAAGCCTTCCAGGTCTCATCGCTTATAACCATCGATTCTGAACCATCTGTATAGGTTATTTTCAATTGAAAAAGAACACCAAGCCTTTTGCCATATATAGCCCAGTTATTCCCCCAGGCAAGCGTTCCTCTGTACCAGCCATCACCAAGAACAGCTCCAATGGCATTATTCCCTTTTAAAAGCATATTTGTAACATCATATACCTGATATTGAAGTCTTTTGCCATAAGAAGTCCAACCTGGGGTAAGCACCTGGTCACCAACCTTTTTACCATTCAGTTGAAGTTCATAAAAACCATGGGATGTTACATAGATTCTTGCAGTTGCAACTGTTTTTGTTGTCAGAAATTCCTTTCTGAAATGGGGTGAAGGAGAATATCTTATGGTATCGTTTTCCATTTCGATCCATTTTGCTTTCCAGTCAGATTGTGAGAGCAATCCCATTTCATAATATGCTGTAGTGCTCCATTTAGATTCTTTCCCTTTATTGTCCCATATTTTTACCTGCCAGTAATATCTATTTCCCGACTTGAGATCGGGTCCTTTATAAGATTGAAGGATAGATTCCTCAGATTCAACTTTGCCCGATTGCCACACAATTTTTGAAGATGAAAATTTCTCATCCGTTGCGACCCTTATTGAATAAGCAGTTTGCATTATATCATTTCCGGCGCCTTTTATCTTCCACGAAAACTTTGGCTGTTTATTGCCAATGCCCATGGGATTTATTTTATGATCGACAGTCAAATTTTTTAAAGAAAGATCCTGGGCAAATGTAATTCCGAAAAGAGAAAGAAAAATAAGAGTAAGCTTGAGTGATTTCATAGTCTGTGAATATTTAATATTTAGTATCAAGATTATAAAAAATTGTCTTAATAAAAAAACATCTTAAAAGTCTTTTTCATGCCTGAAAGTTTATAAATTGCAGCTCACATTTATTAAAGAATATTGAATGAATCCATTAGCAGGTATACTTCTGATAGCGCTGGGAAGCATAGGTGCTGCAAGTTTTTATGTACCATTTAAAAAAGTCAAATTATGGGCATGGGAATCATATTGGATAAGTCAGGGTGTTGCTGCCTGGCTCATTGCACCTGTGTTATTCGCTTTGATTTTTGTCCCAAAAGGTCAGCTCATGCCAATAATTCATGAAGCACCGTCTTCAGCCAAACTAATGGCAATGTTTTTTGGAGCTTTATGGGGTTTTGGTGGACTGACATTTGGATTAAGTATAAGATATCTTGGTGTAGCTCTCGGGCAGAGTATTGCATTGGGCCTTTGTGCTGCATTCGGTACTTTGATCCCTCCGGTAATTTCAGGGAATAACCTTTTTTCGTCGACCGCCGGAATTCTAACAATAGTTGGTGTATCCCTCACAGTTGTTGGTATTGCAATTATTGGTTATGCAGGCTCTCTGAAAAGCAAAGAGATGACGGAAGAGGAAAAAAGAGCTGCAGTTAAAGAATTTGCTCTTAAAAAAGGGATATTTATTGCCGTCTTCGCAGGAGTGATGAGCGCTTGTTTCAATTTTGGATTCGAATTTGCCAAACCAATAGAAAATGTGGCTCTGACACATGGAACTAATCCATTATTCCAAAAAAACCCGTCTCTTATTTTTATCCTTTTAGGAGGTTTTATCACCAACCTTATTTATTGCGGTTTTCTGAATATCAAAAATAAGACCTACACAGATTATATTTCAGTCTCTGGCAGCATTCTCCTTAATAATCTGTTTTTTACATTTTTGGCAGGCTTCTTATGGTTTCTTCAGTTTCATTTTTTCGGAATGGGATCTAGTAAACTTCCTCAGGGAATGGCAGTTTTTGGCTGGAGTATCCTTATGGCTTTAAACATTGCGATAAGCAATATTTGGGGTATCTTTCTGAATGAATGGGAAGGGGCTAAAAGAAAAACTATGATAGTACTTTCAATTGGAATTATTATTCTGATACTGTCAACATTTGTTGTCAAATTAGGCTAAGCACTATGGAAACAAAAAGATTTGGTTTTAAAATGAAAATGATTCCAGGCTTCAGGGAAGAATATAGAAAACATCACAGCGAAATATGACCTGAGCTGGTCAACTATTGAAAAATGAGGGCATTGGCAATTATTCCATTTGCCTCGATGAAGAAACCAATACACTTTTTGCGTATCAGGAATAATCGGGCGAAAACTCATCTCAGGATCCTGGAAACACGGAGGTTGTTAAAAAGTGGTGGAAATTTATGTCCGATATAATGGAAATGGATCCCGATAATTCACCTGTAACAATACCTTTGGAACAGGTGTTCTACATGGAGTAAGGAGAAAGGGAAAAGTAGAAAGTCAAAAGTGTTTATGAGTTCCCCTCATGGGATGGGGCAGGGTGGGTTTATCACTTAAAAAAACAATCAAGAACTTACACGGAGAAACACAGAGGAAACACAGAGATACACAGATGAAAAAATTGATTTCCCCCGCCATATTGGGCGATGGAGTGGGGTAAAAAAGGAATAAAAAAGTAAATTAATAGTTTTTAACAATATCTAATATGAAAAAGGAAATCATCGAAAAATCATACCATCTGGCAAAGGAACAATATGCTGAATTGGGAGTTGATACCGACAAGGTAATTTCTGAAATGGACAATATCAATATCAGTTTGCATTGCTGGCAGACTGATGATGTTGGAGGTTTTGAGAAACCAGGATCTGTTCTTGGCGGCGGAGGTATTCAGGCTACAGGGAACTTTCCGGGAAAAGCAAAAAACATTGAGCAGATGAGATCTGATCTTGATAAAGTAATGTCTCTGCTTCCAGGCAAACAAAGATTAAGCCTGCATGCCATTTATGGTGAGTTCGGGGGCAAACTTATTGACCGCGATCAGATCGAGCCAAAACATTTTCAGGGTTGGATCAACTGGGCAAAGAAAAGAGGTATGGGCCTTGATTTTAATTGTACATGTTTCTCTCATCCTCTAGCTGATGATGGTTTTACTCTTTCAAGTAAGAATGAAAAGATCAGAAAATTCTGGGTTGAGCATACTAAACGATGCCGTGCCATAGGAGCTGAAATGGGAAAGCAGCTTGGGACTCCGTGTGTTCACAATATCTGGATACCTGATGGAATGAAAGATTCACCTGTTGACAGGAATACTCTTCGAAAACAACTGAAAAATTCGTTAGATGAGATTTTCGCAGTTAAATATTCCAAAAAATATCTTAAAGATTCTGTCGAAAGCAAGTTATTTGGTATCGGTTCTGAGTCAATGGTAGTAGGGTCACATGATTTCTATCTTGGTTACGCAATAAAGAACAACACTTTGATAACTCTCGATAATGGCCATTTTCATCCGACTGAACAGGTAGGAGATAAGATCTCTTCCATCTTAGGTTTTGTTGACGAGATACTCTTACACCTCACTCGCGGGGTTCGTTGGGATAGTGATCATGTACTTACTTTCAACGATGAACTGTTATTGATCACCCAGGAGATAGTCAGGGCTAAAGCTTTGAACAGAGTAAATATTGGTCTGGATTTTTTTGATGCAAGTCTCAACCGTATTGGCGCTTACGTTATTGGCACACGTTCTGCTCAGATGGCTTTTATGTATGCACTGCTTGAGCCTTTTAAAACTCTTGTTAAGTATGAAGAAGAGACCAAAAACTTTGAAAGACTGGCAATGCTTGAGCTTCTTAAAACAAAACCATTCGGAGCTGTTTATGATTACTATTGCCTTAAAAGTAAAGTACCTGTGGGACAGGATTATATAGAAGAAATAGTGAAGTACGAAAAAGAAGTGCTTCGAAAAAGATAATAATAGTCAGAATATTTAAAGTACCGTTTTGTGGGATTGGGGGGTAGAAATGAAAGAGACAGTTATAGCTATTTATGACATTGGAAAGACAAACAAGAAGATAATTCTCTTTAATGAAGAATTTAAAATAGTCTCTGAAATTGAAGAGAAATTTGCTGAAGTTCAGGACGATGATGGCTTTGAATGTGATGATATTGAACATATTGAGAAGTGGATAAAGGAGTCGATGGCCCAATTAGTCAATTCTGATAAGCATGAACTTAAGGCTGTCAATTTTACCACTTATGGTGCAACGCTTGTCTATCTTGATGAAAACGGGAAAAGACTGACTCCTGTTTATAATTATCTGAAACCTATGGATGAAAAGATCCCTGAAAGACTCTATAAGAGACATGGTGGAAGAGATGAGTTCTGCAGAAGAACGGCTTCTCCGGCACTGGGTATGCTGAATTCAGGGTTGCAACCACTTTGGCTCAAGGCTACTAAACCTGAAGTATTTGCCAAAATAAAACATATCCTTCACTTTCCTCAGTATTTATCATATATAATTACCGGGAAGATCTATTCCGAACACACCTCAATCGGATGTCATACGGCTCTCTGGGATTTTGATAATATGAATTATCATCCGTGGATCAAAATTCACGGATTAAACCTGCCCGAACCTGTTCCTGTTGAGACAATAAATATAATTGAAGTTGGAGGTAAAAGAGTCAATATTGGCATAGGTATCCACGATAGTTCATCCTCACTGGCTCCCTATTTCTCAAGCAAGGCAGGTAAGTTTTTATTGATTTCTACCGGAACCTGGTGCATTAACATGAATCCTTTTAATTCTGAAAAGCTAACCGCCGATCAACTCGACAAAGACTGTCTTTGTTATATGAGTATAAACAGGCAACCGGTAAAATCTTCAAGGTTATTTCTGGGACATTTGCACGAAACTGCATTAAAACAAATTTGTGATCATTTCAGAAAACCGGAAGATTTTTATAAAAGAATCAAAGCAGATGATCAATTATCAACTCATTTAAAATCAAAATTCAACAGGGAAAAAGTGTTCTTTCAAAACGGTCCGTATTCCCGCGAACTGAAAGATAACATGGATATGTATGAATTCAATTCTTCAGAGGAGGCTTATCATCAGTTAATGAATGAATTAGGAGATCTTACTATAGAATCTGTAAACCTTGTTCTTCCGGTAATTGATGATATTGAGAATATCTACATAGCCGGAGGATTTTCAAAAAATGAACTCTTCCAGAATCTGATCTCAAAAGCGTATCCCTCAAAATTTGTGTATGCTTCAGAAATTGCTAATGGATCAGCGCTTGGAGCCGCTATGGTTGTGTCGGGTTCAAAATCCTCCCTTAACCTTGGCCTAACCAGATGTAAATCTTGAAAAGTTATTTTTTTCTTATCAGTAAATTCTTTCTCCCAGGGCAGCCTTAAGCTTATAAACGCTTGTAACATAATCTATTCTGGCTTTCAGCAACATTAAACTACTTTCCGAAACCGAAGTATTGGCATCCAGTAAATCAAGATTTGTTATCACTCCCGACTTAAAACTTGTCTCAGCAAGTGAATAGGCCTTTAAGGCTTGATTTAACTGAAGCTCCGACTGGCTGACTTTCTTCTTCGCGGCAAACATGAGTGCCTCTGATTCATAAACCTCATTTGATATATTACGCTTTGTAAGTTCTGATTCAAAAGATATTGAAGATATGCCTGATCGGGCCTGTGCAAGATTATATTTGTTTTTCATGCCGTCGAAAAGAGGGACCCTTAGTCCCAATCCTAAAACATAATTTGGTGTGAATCTGGCAAGATCGGGTAAATAACCATTCTTTGCTCCACCTGATGCCTCAAAGCTTAACAATGGCTTATTCTGCAACTTTGTCATTCCGAATCTTAATTCGGCCAGTGAGGCTCTCTTTTCGTTTATAAGAACTTCATCCCTGTTATGATATGCATATGAGAGGATCGAATCAGAAGCAATAACGGGAGGATCCACAATAAGTTCATTCCTGACAACAGGATTACTGACCTGACTATTCCCAAGCAATGAGTTAAGATCTGCCTGTTGAGCAGTAAGAGCGGCAACAAGGTCTACTTTCTGACTCTCAACTGTTGATATTTTTACCTTAGTAGTCAGAACCTGGTATTCTGTCGCGGACCCGGTAGCCATTGTCTTTTCAACATACTGAAGATGCTCATTTAGCGTTACCAGCTGTTCATCCTTTATTTTAATTGCAGCCTGTAGAAAAAGGAGCGTATAAAAATTATTAATTGTATAAACTGATAATTTCTGCTTAACCTGTTCAAGTGTCTGCTCACTAATAGTCTTATTGGTATTTTCAACTTCAATATTCTGGTGCGTCCTTCCAAAATCATAAACCAGCTGTTGATAATTAAGTGAAGCAGAATAGTTATTACCGGGGTAAAGTTGAAAAGTACCAAGTCCCGGGAAAGTAATCTTCGTTACCGGAGCAAGATTGGCAAAACTTGCAGTCATATCTATTATAGGATTATACCCTGTTTTTGCTAACCCAATCCTTGAATCAGCATTCCTGATTGCCTCTTCAGCAATTTTAACTGACGGGTAAGTGGAAATAACCTGTTGGATAACACTCTTGAGTGATAAGGAATCGGCTGTTGGTTTCGCCTTATCAACATCAATCTGACCATAAATAATCCCGTTAAGAAAAGAAAGCAGAGTCAGAATTGGTAAAATTGACTTTTTATTTATTTGATTATTCATTTGCCGGAAGATTTTTGTTTTTTAATTTTCTTGTATGTAGAAAAATTATCGGAATACCTCCCATGAGGGTAATAAAACCCGCAAGGAGGAAATCATCATCAATACCTTGTATATAAGCTTGTTTGTTAAGATTTGAAAGAAGTAAAGCCTGACTTTGCCTTGCAGCATTTGAAGGCGAGCTACCGGCTTCATTTTGAAGATGATATCGTATTTTAGTCGTTGTCTGCTGATAAATCTCGGAGCCTTGTTTTACTGCACCTCCAAATGCCTGGGCGTGAAAATTAACTCTTGATGTCAGTAATGTGGCAAGCAGAGCAACGCCAAGACTGCCACCAAGCTGCCGGATAGAATTGGTAATGGCAGATGCCTGTGCCATCTTTTCACGTGGTATTTCAGACAGTGAAACTGTCGTCAATGCGGTGAACATAAGACCCATAGCCAATCCTCTGAGATATAATGACAACATAATAAAATGAAGTTCAGTCAGCCATGAAAGATTTGAATTGAGGTAGAAGCTAAAAGCAAACAGAACAACACCTATAAAAAGGGGAATTTTGGGATTCAGTTTATCCGAAATTCTTCCAGATATAGGAGCAATTATACCCTGTATTATACCTACCGGAAGAAAAACCGAACCGGCTTGCAGTGCCGTATAACCCAAAGAATTCTGCAGATAGATAGGCAATAAGAATGTGCTTCCGAACATTCCCAGACTAAATATTACCAGGATAATATTAGCGATACCGAAATTATGGTTTTTTAAAAGCCTCAGGTCCAGAAGAGGCTCTTTAACAGTTAATTCTGCGGTTAGAAAAACCGCAAGTGCAATTAAAGCAATTGCACCATAAGCCAGTATATAAGGCGCATGCCATCCTGCTGAATTAGTAGCTGCATTCCCCTGTGAAAGTATATAGAGTGTCAGAGGAAGAAAGATAGTAACAGAGATAAAACCTACAATATCGAATTGTCTTGCTTTCCTGTTTATATATTCGCTCTGAATTATTATAGTGAATAACATTGCTAAGATTCCGACCGGTATATTAACGTCAAAAATCAATGGCCAACTGAATCGGTCTATAAGAAAACCTCCGATCAGAGGTCCGAACGAGACTGATGCCGCAGCAGAAATACCCCAGAAACCAAGTGCTATACCTCGTTGGTTAGGTGGAAATTCCCTTGATATTATTGCCATTCCAAGCGGTTGAATTGTTCCGGCCCCCAGACCCTGAATAACCCTTGATGCGATCAGCATATTCTCATCTGTGGACCTGCCGCATAACATCGATCCTAAAGTGAATAGAAATAATCCTATGAAATATAAACGTTTATAACCGAATTTATCTGCAAGCCATCCTGATGTAGGAAGCGCAACTGCCATAGCAAGCATGTAGGCAGTTATAACCCATTCAATTTTATCTAGTCCGACACCAAAAGATGCCATAATTTTAGGTAGCCCTACATTTACAATTGTGGCATCAAGCACTGCCATAAAAGTTCCCAGCATAACATTCGCCAGCAAGTACCATTTGTATGACTCATGTTTCGGATGAAAGGCTGAACCACTGTTCCTGACAAAGTACCTGATACGGTGGGATGGCGTTCTTCGTCTTTCCATCTTATTATTTTAAGATCTTTACAACAACAGACATTCCAGATAAAATATTAAATGAGGAAATCTCTTTATTAATATTTACGCCATCTATTGAAATACGTATCGGAATACGCTGAGTAACCTTGGTGAAGTTGCCTGAAGCATTATTTGCCGGAATAAGCGAAAAAACCGATGCAGTGCTGGAACCAACCAGAAAAACTTTACCGGTGAATTTTACATCCGGGAAAGCATCTATTGTGAACTTTACAGTCTGGCCTGTATGAACATCCGAAATTTTTGTCTCTTCAAGATAGGCTACTATCCAAAGTTTCTTGCTCATTGTAATCGTAAAGACCGACTGACTTGGCTGAACTACATCACCGGGAAGTAACCATCGTTTTGCTACGACACCATCTGCCGGAGCATAAAGCCTGGTATTCTTGAGCTGGGCATCAAGTACTTTGATTTGGGCATTGGCTGTTTCAACAGATGCCGATGCACTTGAAATCATAGATTTTGAAACCAGAAGCTGAGCTTTTGCAGCATCCAGCTGAGCTGCAGCTGTCTCAAATGCTTTCTTAATATGGTCGAACTGTTCCGGAGTAATGACACCACCCTCTGACTGATTTTTTGCCCTGGTCATATCTTCAGTTGCCCTGTTTAGGTTTATTTCCATCACTTTTATTCCCATCTGATCGGAGGTAAATTTAGCTTCCGATTGGGCCAGATTAGCCTGAGCCTGAACCCTTAATGCAAGAGTCTGGTTTCTCTGGGCAACAAGATCAGTACTGTCAAGATCAGACAGCAGCATACCCTGTTTTACAAGATCTCCTTCATCTGCATAAACAGAAGATATTCTTCCCATTATCTTTGCTCCGACACTGACATTATCAGCATCAACATGTGCATCATCGGTAGTAATATACATCGAATAATCCCTGTACCAGTACCATGCACCTGCCAGTACGATAATAATAACAATTGTAAGCGGTATATAAACCCTGAGACGTTTGTTCTTTGATTCTTCTTTCATAAAACTGTTCTGAATTAAATTATCTCGTTAATTATAAATATATTAAATCACTTATATTTTAAACTCTTAATGAAAATGTTTGTAAAAGCAATTGTTTTCTGAAGAAGGAGATCGTATTCTTCCTGTTCGATGAACAGTGTTTTCTTTTCATTGACTAACGTGGTCCTCAGACCTTTCAACAGGTCAAGAAAAAGGGAAGCTGTCTGATCCGTATCGTCAATAAAAAATATGCCACTACTGATACCCCTTTCAAAAATTCTTTTTAAAATTTCTTTTTCTTTTTCTTTAAAATCTTTAATTGTATTTCTGAAACCGGGTTTGAGTTCTGAATAAGCTTCAAGCCTCAATCTACTTAAATTCAATAATGTACGGAAATAGGAGAGACGTGTGTTTGCATATTCAAGAAGTAATTGTTCAGGTTCCTGAATACTGAAAATTCTCTCTGAAATCTTTGATATGAATTCTATCTGCTCCTTTTCAACCACCGCTTTATACAAGCTCTCTTTATCAGGAAAATAGTAATACAATGATGCTTTTGATAATTTAAGATCATTGGCAATTTCGCGCATTGAAGTCTTCTCAATTCCAAACAATCCGAAACGTTTTTGTGAGGCTTCGATTATTAACTCAACCTTATTGGCTTTCTCAGAACCGGATTTTGCAGTATTCATTTTTTTAAAAAGATGCAAATATAACAATCTCCCTGACTAACTTGTTCAAATGGTCAGAAAAAGATTATTTTTTTTCAACAGATGTGTTTTGGGTATTATAATCGTGACAATACAATCATATATATAGCACATTTAGATTATTTTTGCATCTAATATTTTATTCACTTTTAAAATAAAAAACACCTTATGCCAGATATAAAAATCAGTTTAGCGATCAAAATCAAAAATGATGGTAAATACCATATAATAAATCACTTAGTTGCAGATAAAATAGAAGGTGTCTCTCGTGTCAGGCAATTAATACTGTAAAAATATGAAATTCAATATTCTGCCTGGCACAACAATTATTGCACTATTTTCTCTTACTTTCAATATTAATGGACAGATAATACCAGAACGTCAATGGCCTGGATTCAGAGGGTATATGGCTTCAGGAGTTCTCGACAATGCAAACCTTCCTGAATCATTTGACTTTAATAAAATGATTAATGTGAAATGGAAAACAGAGATTCCTGGCTTGGGCCTTTCAAGTCCTGTTATCTGGGGCGATAAATTATTTATCACTACATCAGTAAGCAAATCAGATAACCAGGGAATCAGGACAGGAATTTATGGAGACGGTATGCCGGTAGCCGACAGTTCAATTCATGACTGGAAAGTTTTCTGTATTGATAAAAATTCCGGAAAAACTATCTGGGAAAGAATTGCATACACCGGGATACCTAAAATCAGGCGTCATCCTAAGTCGACTCATGCCAATACTTCCGTTGCTACAAATGGCAAATATGCTGTTGCCTTTTTCGGATCTGAAGGGTTGTATTGTTATGATTATGAAGGAAATCTTATCTGGAAGAAAAATTTGGGGGTGCTGAAATCTGTTGCATACGATTATGTTGCAGCCGAGTGGGAGTTTGCGAGTTCTCCAATAATATATAACGGGGTGCTTATAATTCAATGTGATGTTCTGGAAAATTCATTTTTGGCTGCCTATGATTTGAAGACGGGCAAGGAATTATGGAAAACCAAACGAGACGAATATCCGGGATGGTGTACGCCAAATATCTATAATGACGGAGATAAAATATGTATCGCTGTAAACGGATATAAACACAGGGGAGGATATGATTTTAAAACAGGTAAAGAAATATGGAGGATGTCAGGAGGAGGTGATGTTCCAATTCCAACTCCTGTTATTGGCAAAGACCTTATATTTTTCAACAGTGCACATGGTCCATCTTCACCTATTTTTGCAATAAAATCCAATGCTAAAGGAGATATTACCCCTAGTCAGGCAGGAATCCCTAATGAATATGTGAAATGGAGTATTCCACGAGGAGGATCATATATTCATACATTGCTTCTTTACAGAGGTCATCTTTATAATGTAAACTGGAATGGCACTATTGTCTGCTTCGAGGCAGAAACAGGGAAACAGCTTTATTCTGCAAAACTTGGAAATACTCAAAGTTTTATAGCTTCTCCGGTTGCCTCGGACGGAAAACTGTACATAGTTGATGAACAAGGAATTGTATACATAATCAAAGACGGTATTTCCTTCAAACAAATTGCTGAAATACCTATGAATGATATATGTTTAACGGCTCCTGCCATTACCGACAATATGATCTTCTTCAGGACCCAGAAATACCTTTTCGCAGTTGGAAATAACTAATAAATCTTTTAAAGTCTTAGACAAATGAAAAAATATCTTACTCTCTTTTTTATAATATCATTTTTAGTTTTTTCAATAAATGAAGTCTTCTGTCAGATTAATCCCGAAAGGCAGTGGACCGCTTATCGTGGAAGACTATCCTCAGGCGTTTTGGATAATGCTAATCTGCCTGCATCATTTGACCTCAATAAGATGATCAATGTAAGGTGGAAAACAGAAATACCGGGTCTTGGACTTTCAAGTCCTGTAATATGGGACAACAAAATATTCATAACCAGTGCTATAAGTCAGGCAGACAAAAATGGATTTAAGCCTGGAATATATGGTGATATCTCACCCGTAAGAGACTCATCCGTTCATGAATGGAAGGTATTTTGCATCAATAAAAACTCAGGAAAGATAAATTGGGAGAGAACTTCTTTCAAAGGAATACCAAGGATGAAACGTCATCCCAAATCTACACACGCAAATACATCCGTAGCAACGGACGGAAAACATGTTGTTGCTTTTTTCGGTTCAGAGGGTCTGTTTTGTTATGATATGAACGGAAAACTTTTGTGGCAGAAAAACTTCGGATTACTCAAATCAGTATTTTTCTTGGTAAAATCAGCCGAGTGGGAGTTTGCCAGTTCTCCCGTTATTTACAACGGGGTCCTGATAATCCAGTGTGATGTACTTGAGAACTCCTTTGTTGCCGCATACGATGTCAAAACAGGAAAAGAACTATGGAAAACACAGCGGGATGAATACCCGGGATGGTGTACTCCGAACATCTATACAAATGCCGGTAAAACTTATGTTGCGCTTAACGGATATAAAAATCGCGGTGGATATGATTTTGAAACCGGAAAGGAGATCTGGAAGATGTCGGGTGGCGGTGATATTCAGATACCTACACCTATTGTTGGAAATGACATGATATATTTTAACAGTGCTCACGGAAGAAGTTCACCTATTATCGCAGTGAAGACAAATGCTGTCGGCGACATAACCCTGAAAGAAGCAGAAACTTCAAATGAATATATAAAATGGAGTCTTCCACGCGGAGGTTCATATATGCACACTTTGTTGCTTTATAAAAATCATCTGTATAATGTAAATTGGAATGGAGCTTTAATATGTCTCGATCCACTTACCGGTAAAGAGATATATAATGCAAAACTTGGGAACACAAAAAGCTTTATTGCTTCTCCGGTTGCATCGGACGGGAAGATATATGTAGTTGACGAGGAGGGAACCGTCTATATTATAGAGGATGGTGATACTTTTAAGCTTCTGGCTGAAATACCAATGAATGATATCTGCNNAATAGTCTTCTTCTATTCTTTTTTCAAACTGGTAATCAGTGAATCCTTTGTTACTGTTCTCACGGACAGTAACATTGCAATTAAACCTGTGATTATTATTGCTAAGATTATCAGAATTAAAAATAACCAAGGTATATCCGGCCTGTTTTTAAGAGACGACGAGGTTGCAATAAAAGCAGAAACCATTCCAGTTGTAACTCCGGCAAAAAGGATAATCATTTGTTCTGATAAAATCATTCTTCTTATCCTTTTTACATGAAAACCAGTAGCCAGCATCAGTGCAAATTCATTTTTTCGCTGGTTATAATTTCGTAAAAGTACAAATCCAAGTCCCGCAATGCCGATTATCATTCCAAATGCTCCAAAAACACCAAATACCGAGAGATATGTATTTGTAACCCTGTAAAATGCAGTAAGCCGATCTGATGTTTTTTCTATAATAATACCATAATTCCCCAACCTTTCGTTCAAAGTGTTTCTATATAAATCAGTTATTGTCCTGTCACCATCAGCAAGTAATATCTGACTTCCCGATATAGAAGGATAATACTTTGCAAAATTCTTCTTTCCGATCAGTACATTACCCTGAAAAACAGATGATTGTAATCCTGCTGCAATAATAATGTTCAGACGTTGTCCACTTTCTGCTCTTACGATTAGGGTGTCACCCTGTTTTAGTTTGAGTCCCCATTCAAGAACAGTCTGATCAGCAATTCCATAAATTGTGTTGTCTACTGAAGGAAGATTTAGATACTGCCATGGACTCTCTATATTTTTAGAAGCAATCACTCTGGAAAATGAGAATGACTTCCTGGAGATGAAATCATCAGGATCAACTCCCAGCAGGGGAGGAATTGTGATGTGATTAAGATTAAGACAACTTGCATCATTTCCCTGTGATCTCTTTATTTGCACAAAGCGTATCCCTGAGAACTGATCATTGTCGAGGCCCATTTTTTTTCTACCCGATTTCATATTCAAATCCTCTTTTACAGGTATTGTGGTTTCACACCACAGCAAATAGCCACCAGTACCTCCAGAATGATTAACCAGTTTTTCATTATAAGTCATCCTGTTTGCACCGGTGATAAATACAGTAAAAATTCCTGCAGCAATAAAGAGTATTGGAATAACAGCGCCGGAAGGATTAAAAGAGTAGTAGAGATGAGATAGATGTTTTCTGTTTTTGATCCTTCCCATATTATCAACAAACCTGCTGATATAGTACTGCCTAGAGAAAAGCACCAATGTCAGCAATAGTACCGCACCTGTTGCAAATGAGAACTCAACCTTGTGGTCACTTAAGTACACAGAAAATACGAATAATGAGATTGTTACAATAGCTGATGCAATCATTAAGAACAGATTTTTAAAGATGGAAGGATTATGGTAAATCACTTTATCCATTTTATTCAGGCTATTCAGGTAAAATTTGATCTTTATCAGAATAAGAACCAAAATGGTCAGGAAAGTCATTAAAAATCCTGAAATTACAGGTATAAGATCAAAGTAAGCATTAAGCGTATTTGTTTGTACAGCTCCATTCCAAACGGTATTAAGAGCCCTGGTTATTAGAATATTAACCAGATAACCGACAAATACTCCAATTAAACATCCGACTAAACCTGTTAACCCTGTTTCCAGAAATAGTAATTGCAAAATCCACTTGTTTTTAAATCCAAGTGCATAGAGTGTGTTTATATGTTTTCGTTTGGTATCAAAATATGAAGAGATGGCAAACGATAACAGTACCAATGAAGCCAGAATGAGGAAGAAACTTAGGCTCAGGAACAGAGTACCGAAATCAACACTTTCATTAGCAGCTTTAGCAGATTCACCTGAACGATCACTAATTATGAATCCCATCTTATGAGGATCGAGAGATCCTTCAAGTTTATCATTTATCAACTTTTCAGTTATACCTGCAGGATAACGGATAGCAGTCGCCGGGCCAAAATTATTTCCCCACAACTCCCTGCCCTTTTCATAACTGATAAATGCTTTAGGAGTACCTCTGTATCTGTTCCAGTAGTCCTCATCTTTAGTGCGAATCTCTTGCATTTTGATAGGAACGCCGGCATCCCATTCAGAACATGATTCTTTTCCTGAGATTCCCGGAAAATCTGGCATAAGAAGAGAATCTGACCAGATGCCCTGCATATCAACAATCCTTTTAATTATAAAATCGCTATTTTTTTCAATAAGTTTATTCAAAGAATCAGGTGAATACCAGAACATATGAATTGTGTCTCCTTTTCTTACAGAAAGATCCTGGGCCATCCATCTGTTTATTATCATCCCATTGCCGGCAACAATATCCGGATACAATGATGAAGGCAATGCCGATACAAATGAATAGGGAGTGGACCTCGTTCCGGCAACAAACCTGTTACCAAGGTATGTTAAAACAGGAAAAGAGGCAGGTAAAATGTTACCTATTTCTTTTAATATTAATTCATCTATGAAAACCCTGTCAGAAACAAGTTCATATTCTCCTGTCTTTTTAACTAGCCGTAACCTAAGACCGGTGTCAGATGGTTTCAGACAATATTTTAATGCTTCAGATATTACTTTTAATGAACTTCGGTTGTCTCTTTTTATAAGTAACCTATTAAGTTTCAGATGGCCGCTTTTGTCATCTTCTATGTCTGGCAGATTAATGAAGATATTCATAGGAGTTATCTGACTGATTGACAATGAGAAGTTTCCTGTTTGATTTGGTTCAAGAATACTTTCTACCTTCATCACAATTGACTTTCCGTCTCCGTGAGCAGGAGCAAATGGTGCATCTGAAGGAATGTCGTTTATCTCTTTGAATCGTATAATAACGTCATCTCCGGCTTTTATTCCAAGATAATCTGCAAGTTGTTTATTAACAGCAATTTCTCCGGGTCTGATAACCAATGAATCATGACCGTGAAAAATAAAGAAATTTTTATTGACGCAGTAAATATGTGTGTTGAATGCCCCTTTTTGGGAGCTGAGACTCTGGCAATAGCCGTTTAATTCAAGTATTCCTGTGCATCCTATTCCTGACCTGCCTTTCATTCTTTGAACAAGATCAGAATCAAAGTATCTGATTCCTGAACTAATTACTATGCCCGTATTTCCCAGGCGCTCCGTGAATGATTTTTTAAGACTCTCCTTAACAGAACTACCTGTCAGTAACGAACCGGTTATTACTGCACACAGGAGTACAATTATAAGAACCTGATACAGAACCGGCTTTTTGTAGAATTTTATTGATTGGATGATTATCCGGAATTTATCAGACATTATAATCAGCTTTTTTAACTAATATTCAGACACTTAATTTTCCTGCTTCCAAATGCAGGATCTTTGACATTTTCTTTGCAAGGTCAGATGAATGGGTTGCCAGAATGATTATAATGCCAAATTCTCTGTTCATATCAAGGAGAAGATCACCAAGGTTTTCTGCATTTTTTGCATCAAGGGATCCGGTGGGTTCGTCAGCAAGAAGAATTGATGGCTTGTTCGTAAGGGCTCTGACCAGGGCAACCCGTTGAGATTCACCGCCTGAGATACTAAACGGGAACTTGTCTTTAAGATTATGAATTCCTGCTTTATTCATTAATTCATTTAAATACTTCTCTCTAACCGAAAGTTCATCCGGTGAATGAGTCGATGCTAGCAGAGGAAGATGGATATTCTCTGAAACGGTAAGATAAGGAAGAAGCAGATGTTCCTGGAAAACAAATCCTATATTCAAATTTCTGTAATCTGCAGCTTCGTCCTCCGTAAAGTTAGAGATTGAAACTCCTTCAAATACTATCTCCCCGGCGTCAGGTTTATCAAGCGATCCTATAATATTCATAAGAGTTGTTTTCCCCGAACCTGATGGTCCCATAATAGCAACTGTTTCACCATTTTCCACTTCAAGACATAGATTGTCAAGAACCAGTCCTCTCTGAATAAATGACTTAGAAATATTTTTTATTGAAAGCATATAGTATGTTTGGAAGGTTAAGGTAATTCCTTTGTGCTACTTTGTGTCTTCTTTATGTCCTTTGTGGTTACAAATTTTTTGACCAGAAAGGGTCACAAAGGTGTTCACTAAGGTACACGAAGTTAAAAATATATCAGCTTAAGTTAAAGAATTATAAACTTTAGACAGACCCTGGGACATCTTTTCGAGTGAAAGATCAGTTAATACTTTTTCTTTTCCAAGGTTTCCAAGGCGATTACGCAAATCATTATCCTTTAATAATTTCAGAAGGTTTGCTGACAATTCGGAGACATTATCAGGCGAATAAATTATTCCCCCCATTGTCCTGGCAATAATTTCAGGAAATGCACCTGTTGCAGGCTGAACGACCGGAATTCCGGCAGCATTGGCTTCAAGTATATATAATCCGTATCCATCATATTTTCTGACAGGCACGCTCATTACATCTATATTACTGAAAAACTCCTGTTTGCTGTTCCCATGAAATTCCGGATAAATTCTGACAAAGGATTTTAGCCCGTTAGACTTAATTTTTCGTATCTGATCCGCTATAAATGGTTTATCATCACCTGTATACCCGCCTGATACATGAAGAGTGAGTCCGGGCAGATCATTATTTTTATTAAGTTCAATAAAAGCATCAACCAGCTTATCGAATCCGTTCTGTGAATTTATCCTGCAGAAATATCCGATGGAAGGGCAGGTATTATTTTTTTCAATTTTTGTCAGTTCACCTGTATCAATACCAAGTGGTATGACATTAAAATTTTCTCTGGAAATTCCGGTTTTAGCAATGAATAGCTCTTTATAGTATATACTTGGGGTTAAAAAGGCATCAACATACGAGGCTTCTTTTGATATCAGTTTCCAGGCTCCAGACTGGTATGGTTCAGCCATCTCATCTATCCAGTCATCTTCGTTTAGAAGAGAACAGACAATCTTAACATTTAGCTTTTTCTTTAAACGACGGGCAAGCCCGATTATAAGAGCATTTGAAAGGTGAATAATATCCGGTTTACCATCCCTGGTTATGTAATCAACCAATCGCTGCAGCTCTTTCGGAGGAAAGGCATTTTCACCTTTAATCATATTCAGAGTCATCTCTTCAAGCCCCTCTGTACGGGTGGTCCCAGCCCGGCGTGCAGCCATTTTAAGCATAGGAGACGAATCAACCAGCTTTTCTATGAACGCGGGCATGTTTCTGAAGAGTGGTACTTTTTCCCTGAGATACATTGAAATTGCACCAAAGAAGACTTTTTTGTCAAGACCGGTTTCGCTTCCTGTTCCATCGGGAGGAAGATATAAAGGTATCGCAGAAGCAGATATTCCCGGAACTTTACGGATAGCCCTCAGGTAAATCATATCGCGGTAACAGTTACCGCAATAAAATGATCCTCCGGAGCCTGTTATCAGATAAACAATTTTCATAATTTATTTTTCTTCCTCTGTAATCTTATGTACTCACCCCCTTAATCCTCCTCTCTACTTTGTAAAGAGGGGGAGATATCTGATTTATAATTTATTACACCCCCTATCTAAGAATTAGAGAGGGGGCTTGGGGGTGAGTTCATTCATTTCCGAATGCCAGCAACCTTCCATCTTCAGTAAGTATGAAAAACTTACCTTTAATCACTGCGGGGGAGCTGCCTATCGGGCTTCCTGCATTGAAACTCCACAGTTTTTTCCCATTGGCTAATCCCAGAATATAAACATATCCATCCATCCCTGTAAAGAGAACATTAGTCGGAGATAATACCGCAGAGCCGATTATCCTTCCATTAGTCCGGTACTTCCACAACAGTTTTCCATCAAAAGAGTTGTAACAATAAAGATATTTATCTTCACTTCCAATTACAACTGAATTATTTCCGACAGCGGGAATAGCCAGTATTGCACCACCTTCTTCACTGCCAGGAATCTTCCATACGATTCTTTTTGTGTTAATATTCACACCGTATTTTGTACCGTCATAATCTCCAAAATATGCCATATCACCTGCCAGGGCAGGAGATGATGCGATATAGACTCCTATATTAACAGTATCTTTTTGTTTTCCTGTTAATGGATCTACAATCCTAATCATTCCATCGCATCCGCCAAATACAATTTTGCCGTTAAGAATTGCAGGTGTCCCATTAATATAATTTTCAGTCTCTATCTTCCACATTACCTTCCCCGTTTCAGGATTAACGCAATGCAGGAAATAATCATAGCTTCCTGCAACGATTCCGGCTTTATTCCCGGCAACCCACACATTTGCCGAACCTGCAATCTGGTTATCTGTAGTGTAAGACCAGATCAATTTACCTGAATTTTTATCGACAGCTCTTAAAATTCCGTCGCCTGCACCAAAAATGACTTTATTTCCAAATACCATTGGAGCTGCATCTATTGATGATCCGGACTCATATTTCCATTTTAACGAGCCATTTGAACTCACAGCAACCAGGGATCCTTTATCATTTCCGAAATAGACATTTCCTTCGCTTATAACCGGAGATGATTTCGTAGTTCCACCGGTTTTTATGCTCCATAAAAGTTTTGGTGATGCAGGAAGTTCAGATTCTATTTTCCCTGCAAGATCAGCCCTACCTCTGAATAAAGGCCAGTCATCATTTCCAATCTGTGCTTCACTAGTTATCAGAGGTATAAGAAAAAGAAAAAGTGTGATAATATATCTCATTTTTAAAAATATAATCCTTAACAATTCAATCATCAACCCTTCCTCCGTTCATCAACCCCCTAAATCCCCCAAATGGGGGACTTTGGCATCCTCGCAACCCTACCTCTGTGGTTCTAAGCCCCCCATATGGGGGGTTGGTGGGTCTTCAGGCTTAATGCACCAGTCGGACAAATATCAATAACCTCCTGACTTTTAGTCTTAAGTATGTCATTAAAATCTTCGGTCAGAGGTTCTGAGATAATACTTACAAAACCCCTGTTGATAAAACAGAGACCCGGTTCCTCTTTTGAATTTTCACACAATCTGACACAAAGCCCGCATTTAATACATTTCGCATTCTCAAAAATCAATCCGGTATTGATATTTATTTTCTTTTGTATCGGTGAGTTTACTATCTTACCTCTTGGATCTTTGATAGAGAATTCATCTGCAATATCGCGGAGTCTGCAATTATCAGCAGCCCTACAATCGCAATGCATACAACTCTCAGACTCCATAGCGGCAGAGTCCGAATCAGATATTTCCCTGACCCTTTTTATTACATTTTTGCACTCTTTTAACCATTCTTGTAATTCATCAGCTTCAATTTTCCCAATATGAGAGGCAAATCGTTTAGATGATTTTTTAATGTTATGCTGACCTGCAACTCTATTTTCCATTTTAATCTGTTGAGAGACAAATATTTGCAAGTTTTTTATTGAAACAGGAGTATCAACTTTTTTCCGCCGGCAAGCATTCTCACAATACCCCGGACAATCTTTGCACTTCAATCCGGAAGATTGAATCTGTGCAATAGAAAGTTGAACAGCAGTATTAAAATCCTTAGCACTCAACAGTCTGTTCATAAGAGGAATGTTGTACCCTCCAGGACAGACGACTTTACATGGAGCTTCACATTCTGCCCTGTGTTCAGAGAGAAGAAGTTCAATAGATTCACGTCTTAAAGATTTTACCTCATCTGAAGAACAATCAATATCCATTCCGTCCTGAGCCAAAGCTGAACACGATGGTAAAAAATTCTCTTTTTTCTGATCTTTTACCATACATACCATACATGAAGAATAATGAGGGAAATTTTTATTATTACACAGGGTAGGAATTTTAATTCCTGCGCCTATGGCTATATCCAGAATAGTCAACCCTTCCTTAACCTCAAAATCAGCATTATCTATTTTCAGCTTAACCATTTATATTAATAATTTCAATTGCCTTTTCGGGACAAATAATTCTGCAATTATCGCATTTAGTGCATATTAACTGGTCTATCTCATGTTTTTCATAAGGTTTGAACGGAATTGCTTTTACCGGACATTCCTGAGAACATTTTGTGCATCCTGTACAACTGTCATTCACATTATATTTTATGAGATCCCTGCATTTATTTGCTCTGCAAATGCCTCTTGTGTGTTCTTCATATTCCTCTCTGAAATATTTCAGACCGGTGAGAACAGGATTTGGAGAAGTCTTTCCAAGTCCGCATAAACTACCATCCCTGACATATTTGCAAAGTTTTTCGAGATCGTTTATATCTTCAAGAGTTGCTTTCCCCTCAGTTAATGCTGTAATAATATTGAGCATATGCTTAGTTCCAATTCTGCAAAATGTACATTTTCCGCATGATTGTTTGTGAGTGAACGTGAGGAAGTATTTTGCCATGTCAACCATACAATCAGTGTTGTCCAGAACTACCATACCTCCAGAACCCATCATAGCACCCAGTTTTGTAAGTTCTTCATAATCAACGAGAGTATCAGCTTTACTTGCAGGAATACAACCACCAGAAGGCCCGCCAATCTGAACAGCTTTAAAAGTATTGCCATTAATTACACCATCGCCGATATTCTCTACTATTTCCCTGATTGTTATGCCCATTGGAACTTCGATGAGACCACCCTTGGAAATCTTTCCTGCCAGAGCAAATACTTTTGTCCCTTTACTCTTTTCAGTTCCCATTGAACACAGAGCTTCCTGTCCATATGTAATAATCCATGGCACGATTGAAAGAGTCTCAACATTGTTGACCAGAGTAGGTTGACCCCTGAAGCCGCTGACTGCAGGGTAGGGCGGCCTCAGATGTGGAGTTCCGCGCTTACCTTCTAGTGAAGATATCAATGCAGTTTCCTCCCCGCATACAAATGCCCCGGCCCCTTCAAATATCTTAACATTAAAAGAAAAAGTGCTGTCGTATATGTTATTGCCCAACACGCCGTTCTCATAGCACCTTTTAATGGCCGTCCTAACTCTTGTAACTGCAAGAGGATATTCAGCCCTGATATAGAAAATACCTTCACTGGCGCCAGTTGCAAAACCTGCAATAATCATCCCCTCAATTACACGGTAGGGAAAAGATTCAAGCAGCATTCTGTCCATAAAGGCGCCAGGGTCCCCTTCATCTCCGTTACATATTACATATTTCGGATTACCGGTCGAAAGAAATGAAATTCCCCATTTTTTCCCTGTCGGAAATCCGGCGCCTCCTCGTCCTCTAAGTCCGCTATCAGCTATTATTTTAATAATTGATTTCTGATCTGACTCTTTAATACATTTAAGGAGTGCTTCAAAACCTCCTGACAAACAATACTCTTCATAAGATTCAGGAGAAAGGACACCACTGTTCTTTGTTGAAATATGTACCTGGTGATTAAGAAAATTATTAAGGTATTTTTCTCTTAATTCAACCGGAATATTAACCTGGCCAGAGAGCTTCTCTTCAGAAAGGAAAGTATCTACCAGATCATTAATACTACCTTTGATTCTTTTGTTTAAGCTCCTTGGTCTGACATGTTTAAGAAGTATCTCTTCAACTTGTTGCTTATCGACTTTTGTGTACCTCGAATGAATGTTCTCCTTTGTAACTATTTCCATTAAAGGTGTCTGATTACATACTCCAACGCAGCCAACAGGTTTTAACCTTATGTTCAGATTGTACTTTTCTTTTACATTATTTATTTCCGAGAGAATCTCCTTACTTCCTCCCGCGACGCAACACGAGCCAATCCCGATCCTGATTTCGGCATCAATATCTTCATTAATAACCGATTCAGGTGTATTAACCGGCTGATTGCCTGAAATAAGAAAATCATGAATTATCTCATCGGCCTGGGTTGGTTTAACATGACCATAAGTTTTACCATCAATCTGGACAATAGGAGCCAATGTGCAACATCCGAGGCATGCAACTTCTTCAATTGAAAAGAGATTGTCGGGCGAAGCATTTCTGACATTATCAATTTTCAGAACCCGTTTAAAAGCATCGGAAATTAACGGGCTTCCCTTTACATGGCATGCCGTTCCTGCGCATATTTTTATTGTATGTTTGCCAACCGGAAGATGCCTGAACTGAGAATAAAATGTAGAAACACCCGATATCTGTTCAGGTGTTATATCAGTTACTTCACAAATGTGTTTAAGCGCCTCCGACGGCAGCCAGTTAAGTCTTTTCTGCACTTCCTGGAGAATCAATACAACCTTCTCAGGATCCCGGCCTGTCAATTCAACAACTTCATCTACAACAGAGGTAATATCCATCGGCATGATCTGCTTACATTCGCAGTCGTTGGTCAATATTTTTGAATTATCAGTATTCAATTCTTAGATATACAATAAAGGTTTTTCTTTCCGCGGATATAAATTTTCTTGTCTGAAAATGCCGGTGAACAATCTGCACTTTCACCCAGAGGTGATTCAGCAATTAACTTGAATGAGGATCCGGCCTTCACAATGTGCATGACACCACTCCTGTCGAGAAGATATACCATATCATCAGCAATCAAAGGCGAAGCGTAAAAGGGATTCTGGAAATAATGGGTCCATAATGTATCTCCCTTAACCGCATTGTAACATGCAACATCACCATTCCCTGTTGATACAAACAAAAACTGATCAGTGGCAACAGGACTTGAAACATCAGGAGTGTAGGTGTTATCCTGCCATACTATTGAGACTCCGGTTCCAGGTTTAATTGCGACCAGTTTTGCATAATCAGTTACAGC
>PLMC01000089.1 GCA_003141495.1 Bacteroidales bacterium | reverse complement strand
AACCTTATTCTGCCAAGCCACAGGATCCTGGATGCCGCATACGAATTCAGTAAAGGCAATTCCAAAATCGGATCAACGCTAAAAGGTATTGGTCCTGCATATACCGATAAAACAAGCCGTAACGGACTGAGAGTTGGCGATATACTAAAAGAAGATTTCAGGCAGAAATATAATGAACACCTTAATAACCATCTGACCATACTGAAAAATTACGATTTCAAATTTAATGTGAAAGAATATGAAAATGGATGGTTTGAAGGAATTGAAATGTTGAAAAAATTCCCTATAACCAATACCGAATATTTTGTTAATGAGCTTGCCGGAAATGGAAAAAAGGTGCTCGCCGAAGGGGCACAGGGAACAATGTTGGACGTGGATTTCGGCTCATATCCGTTCGTAACATCGTCAAATACCATCAGCGCAGGTGCATGCACAGGATTAGGTATTTCGCCAAAATTAATTGGTGATATCTTTGGCATTTTTAAAGCCTATTGTACCAGGGTCGGATGCGGCCCATTCCCTACTGAGTTGAATGACGATACAGGCACTAACATGAGGAATCTGGGCCATGAGTTCGGCTCAACAACAGGAAGACCAAGACGGTGCGGATGGCTAGATCTGCCCGCAATGAAGTACTCTATAATGGTAAACGGGATTACCAAACTCTTTATGACCAAAGCAGATGTATTGTCCGGGTTCAAAACCATTAAGATTTGCACTTCATATAAAATTGACGGGAAAATATGCAATGAGTTGCCCTTCAGCAACGATTCCATTATTGAACCGGTATATACAATGCTCGAAGGATGGGGAGAAGACATAAGTGGCAAAAGGGATTTTAATGAACTACCAGCCTCCCTCAAAAAATATATAGAATTTATTGAGAATCAGACCGGGGTACCTGTTACAATGGTATCTGTCGGACCTGACAGNNGTCAGATGTAACTTTATAAATTTACTCAATTGACTAAAAATGGTTCATCATTTTTAAAAGAGAGACTGCAATCCTGATAGTTTCCTTATTATTGGTATAAAATATTGAAAACCAAACTAGAAGATATATTTATTACTGCTCCAAATCAATGTAATGCAGATTTTGTATATTCGGCTTGTTATTTTTCTGACAATTCTAAAAACCTTACCAATGAAATCGTTAATACAATTCTTCGAAGAAAGTGTTGAGAAGTACAGTAATAATGTATATCTCTGGGAAAAACCTAATGATAAGTATGAAGGTACAACCTATGGCGAAACGAAAAAGCAGGTTTACGAATTTGCCGCAGGATTAATAAGTCTTGGGATTCACAAAGGTGACAAGCTGAGTCTGATTTCGGAAGGCCGGAACAGTTGGGTTATCGGNNAATCCTGATGAAATAAAATTCAGGATCAACCACTCTGAATCAAGAATGATCCTGGTCTCTTCCATTCAGTCTCAAAAACTCAAAGAAACAATTAAAGAGTGCCCTGCAATAGAAAAAATAATACATTTCGATACACAGGAAGAGTATGCAGATAATGAGATCCATTTTAATGAAGTCAGAAAATTCGGAAGAGAATGGCTGGAAGTACCTGAAAATCTGACAAAATTCGAGGAATTGTATAAAGGACTTACTCCTGACAGCTTTGCTAATATCTGCTATACGTCAGGTACAACAGCCGATCCAAAAGGTATTATTCTTACCCATGGCAATTATGTGACTAATGTTTATCAGGCCTATAGTCTGATAGATATACCCTCTTTCTACAAGACACTCCTTATCCTTCCATGGGATCACTCATTCGGGCACACTGGCGGAATATTTGCCTTTATGGGTAAGGGAGCCAGCATTGCCTCGGTAAAAACAGGAAAAACTCCAATGGAGACCTTAAGGAATCTTCCAACCTGCCTGAAAGAGATTAAACCAAACATGCTCATGAGCGTTCCTGCTATTGCAAAGAATTTTAGAAAAAATATTGAAAAAGGAATTAAAGAAAAAGGCAAGACAATTGAGATTCTTTTTAACCATGCACTTAAAATCTCTTATTCGTATAACAAGGAGGGCTGGAACAAAGGAAGAGGGCTGCAGAGATTTAAGAGGCCTCTTCTCAGATTTTACGACAGGTTACTATTTAGCAAAATTCGTGAGGCATATGGTGGGGAACTCGATTATTTTATTGGTGGAGGAGCTCTGCTTGAAATTGAGCTCCAAAGATTCTTCTATGCCCTGGGAATCCCAATGTACCAGGGTTATGGATTGAGCGAAGCTTCACCTGTCATCTCCTCAAACTCCGCCGGAAAGCATAAACTGGGGTCATCTGGTGCAGTCGTCAATAATATGGACCTCAAAATATACGATGATGATGGGAAAGAGGTTCCTATTGGTCAAAAAGGGGAAATTGTTATAAGGGGTGGAAATGTGATGTACGGCTACTGGAAAAATGAAGCAGCAACAAAGGATACAATAAAAGACGGATGGTTATATACAGGCGATATGGGCTATATGTCTGAAGATGGATTTCTCTACGTATTGGGACGATTTAAAAGCCTCCTCATAGCAGATGATGGTGAAAAGTTCAGTCCGGAAGGTATCGAAGAATCAATGTCAGAACAATCAAAATACATTGATCAGTGCATGCTGTACAATAATCAGCAACCCTATTCTGTTGCTCTTATTGTACCAAACCAACATGCTCTCAAATTATATCTTGAAGAAAAGAGTCTGACCGCTGACTCAGATGAAGGAAAACGTGCTGTCATTACATTGATCGAAAGTGAGGTAAATGAGTACCGTACAAACGGGAAATTCGGGAATATGTTTCCACAACGATGGCTTCCCGTCGCAATAGGTATCCTTGAAGAGAGTTTTACTGAAGATAATGGCCTTATGAACTCTACAATGAAAATCGTAAGGGGAAAAGTGATGGATAAATATCATGATCTTATTGACTATCTATATACACCTGATGCAAAAGCTGTTACCAATGAAAGGAATATTGAAGAGGTCGAGAAAATGAAACTTGGGTAGTGTTAAGATATTTCAGAATCCCTTGATAATAAGAAACTTCACGAATTGCTTGTTTGTGTCTGGGAACCGACAGATAAAGGGAAACAATTGCGACCGTAGCAGTTAGTGGATTTCGTCTTACATGAACATTTCCTAGCCCATCAACCTGCTTTTAAATGGAAGGAAAGTCATGAAATCGGCATGATGAACAATATATGCTTCTGTGGTTCTTTTTATCAGATCACCTTCATGAGCATGGGCCGCAATTATATGACAGATCTCAGGAGGCACACCGCATTCTTCAGCAAGTGAAACACCTGAAAAAGGATGCCGCAGGTATTGCCCATATTTTCCCTGAATGGCCTTCTTGTTATTATCAAGCTCATATTCAAGCAATTTACCTACATCTGCAAGAATAGCTCCTGAAATAACTATATCCATATTCACAGGAAGGTCCGACCCGAAAAAGTCGTTCATCTTTTCCGCACTTGCACGGGCAATATGAACAACACATCTTTTGTGTGCCATGAAACTTACTTTAAGGTCAGGTCCACACAAAAGTGTAAAGGGTATTTTTTCAAGATCTTCAACAGTCAGGACACTCCGTTCAAGAGCTTTTTCCCATGTTCTTGCAGTTTTGTCCCTTAGTGTTTGATCTTTAATCCATTCAAGTTCAGGCCACAGTTTTTTTACCTCCTCAGTCATTGGAAATTGTTTAAGTTATTTTAGTTTTGATATAATGGCATCTGTCATCTGAATCGTTGATGCTGCTCCATTCTTAACTACTTCAGGTCTTCCAGCCATCTTCATCATATCGTATGTTCTGACTTTACCTTCTTCTATAACATCAGAAACTGCCTTACGGATTCTAGAAGAGATTTTCTTCTCATCAAGATAATCAAGCATCATACAGGCTGATTCAATCATCGCAATAGGGTTAACTATTGAAACCTCGTAGCCGGCATATTTAGGAGCTGATCCATGCGTGGGTTCAAAAACCGCTATCCCGTCGGAGGAGAACTGAGCGCTGCAGGCAAATCCTAATCCGCCGATAAGACCAGCAAAAGCATCAGATGCTATATCACCAAACATATTACCTGCCACAATAACACCATATTCCTCAGGGTTCTTGGTAAGCCACATCATTTGAGCATCAATGTTTGTATTTAAAAGTTTAATTTCGGGGAAAGAGTTTTTCTGGGTTTCTTTTGCCAACTTCCACATCAATCCTGATGTTTCTCTGATCACATTGGGTTTCTCACAGACTGTAACTGATTTATATCCATATTTTTTCGCATGTTCAAAAGCCGCCATTAGTATCCTTTTTGTTGCTTTTCTGGTAAAGATCCTTGTTGAAATTGAAAGCTCTTCAACCGGAACATTCCCAAAGTTTTCGACGAATTTAGGATGAGTCATAAAAGCTTGATGAACCAAGGCCGGGGGGTTGGTCCATTCTACCCCGGAATATAAACATTCAGTATTCTGACGGAATATTACCACATCTACCAGAGGCTCGTCAATTGTGTTCCCTTTTCCCCTTCGTACAAAATTCAGAGGGTTCCCTTTATATGATTTGCAGGGACGCACACATATATCAAGATTGAAAAGCTGCCTTAAACCAACAATTGGACTTGAGTATGTAAAACCTTTACCCTGAAGTTCAGGAGAAAGCTCTGCCTTTGCTTCATCAATAGGTTTTGAGGTTATTGCCCCAAAAAGTGCAATTTTATGTTTTTTAATGAGATCAATGGTTCTTTGCGGCAATGGATTACCCTCTTTGCACCAGAATTCCCATCCGATATCACCATAGATATAATCTGCTTTATATCCAGCTGCATCCAGCACTCTGATTGCCTGCTTAAGAACGACTGAACCAATCCCGTCTCCAGGTAATGCAACTATTGAGGGACTCAACATATAATTTGTTTTTGTTTAGTTTAAAACGGATTGCTTTTTGTAAAAATAGTCAAATTTTATCAAGTCTTAAAACCCGAGTATAATTTTATGGTAATGACAGAAAAATGAAAAAAAATTGTATTTTTGCGACAAATCAGCACTATTATTCCAGGCATGAGCATTTTAAGTCTACTAAATCCAACACCAATCTGGATCTACTTTGAAGAGATTTGCAGTATTCCACGTCTTTCAAAGAATGAGGGGAAAATCAGACAGTATCTTCTTGAGTTCGCGAGTAAAAACCACCTTGAATCAAAAGAGGATGAAGTTGGAAACATACTGATTACCAAACCACCATTAATGGGAATGGAGAACAGGAAAACAGTTGTTCTTCAGAGTCATATGGATATGGTGGGTGAAAAAAATGCTGACTATCCACATAACTGGTCAACTGATCCTATTATACCTGCTGTTAAAGACGGGTGGGTCACTGCTACAGGAACTACTCTTGGGGCTGATGATGGGATTGGTATTGCATCACAACTGGCAATCCTTTCAGATAAAAATCTGAAAGCAGGAAAAATAGAGTGTCTGTTCACAGTTGATGAAGAATCCGGAATGACAGGTGCTATCAATCTAAAAGCTGATTTTTTCAGTGGCAGAACACTTCTCAATCTTGATTCGGAAGATGAAGGGATACTTTTCATAGGTTGCGCCGGAGGTATGGATACAGTTGGAACCATGAATTATCAGGTAATACCTGTAACAAAGGAGTCAAATGCACTTGACATATCAGTTACCGGCCTGCACGGAGGTCATTCGGGTGATGAAATTCACAATGGATATGGCAATGCAGTAAAAATAATGAACAGGCTTCTATGGAATCTCTCAAATCAATTTAAAATTTCTTTAGCCGACTTTAATGGAGGAAATCTGCGCAATGCAATACCAAGAGAAGCATTTTCAACAATTGTATTTGAAAAAACGCCGGTTATTGAGATAAAAAACTGGATTGATGATTTCTATTTAACTCAGGTCGACGAGTTTGGAGATCTTGAGAAAGATCTTAAGATTTTGGCCAGAGAAACTGATGTTCCGGCCATTGTAATGGATAAAGAGAGTCAGAAAAAATTTTTGAATGCATTGACCTGTTGTCCTCATGGTGTAATCGCATGGTCAAAAGAGATGGATGATCTGGTTGAAACATCTACCAATCTTGCCTCGGCTAAATTCAGTGAAAATCATACCATAAGAATAATTACCACACAGAGAAGCTCAGTAGAATCAGCCAAGAATAATGCAGGGGCAATGGTTGAATCTTGCATGAAACTTGCCGGAGCAGAAGTAGTTCATTCTGACGGATACCCGGGATGGAAACCGAATCTAACCTCAGAGATCCTCAAGATAACCCGTAATTCATATGTTAAATTATTCGGGAAAGAGCCTTCAATAAGGGCAATACATGCTGGGCTGGAGTGTGGACTGGTATATAAAAAGATAAAGGGGATTGACATGATTTCCTTTGGACCAACGATCAAAGGAGCTCACACACCTGAAGAGATGATTGAAATAAAAACAGCTCAAATGTTTTGGGATCTTCTAATCGATGTTATTATAAATATGCCGGTTAAATAACAAAATCATTTCCTGAAATAGAAAATATTTCCTTTCTATTCATATATAATAAATTCATCTTTCCCCGCACCGCAAACCGGGCAGATATAATCATCCGGCAGATCTTTGAACGGGATGCCGGGCGCAATATCTGCTGATGGGTCACCTTCTTCGGGATTATAAATATATCCGCACACCACGCATTTGAATTTTTCCATAGAAAATGAGTTACCCCGTTTTTATTTTTCTTACCACGTCAATAACTGTTCCGTCAACCCACTTTATAGCAGCAACTATCTCGTCTTCAAATTGAGGCCTTTGCGGAACTCCGCATATTTTTTCTGCTTCATCTTTCAGTTCCCTCATTGTTTTTAAGGGAAGACCGCTTCCTTTAACACTATCAATAAGATCCTGACGCAGAGGATTAATAGCGATACCTCTTTCAGTTATGATCACGTCAATAAGTTCACCAGGACCGCACAAAGTCGTGACTTCATCAACTATAACAGGGATACGGTCGCGAAACAAAGGAATTGGAAGTATCACATTACGGGCATGAAGACAGTTTTGCCAGCCTCCAATACCATGAAGGAGGTAGCCGTCTGAATGCGTAACAACGTTTCCATTGAAATTTAAATCAACTTCCGTTGCCCCCAGTATCATAATATCCATCATACTGGTCAGGTTTCCCTTTGAATGATAGTTATACGCATTGAACACTGAATAAGGAACATGGTTGGAGTTATTCTCTAATGATTTTACTGAGTCGAGGTCAAATACCTGAGCATCAAGAATAAATCCCATCTGGCCTTCCTCGAGCATTTTAACCATGTATTTCGTACTTCCTCCAAATCCAAATTTAGATTTCCATCCTTTATCCTTTAAGATCTGATGAATAAAGACAGCAATCGCCAGGGATGTTCCACCGGCACCAGCCTGAATGGTCACGCCATCTTTTAAAATACCTGATTTTTTAAGAAATGAAGCAGTTAATTCCGCAATCAATAGCCTGTCGGGGCTCCGTGTTACCTGTGTGGTACCCGATATAATTTTTTCAGGTATTCCGATTTTATCCACAACGACAACGTAATCAACATAATTTCCTTCAATTTCCATGGGGAAACATGGAAGATCAACAAGATTATCCGTTACTACAATTACCTTGCTGGCGTACATATAATCAGCCTTTGCATAACCGAGAACTCCGCAAGCTGATTTACCGTCTGTTCCTTTTGCATTACCAAAAGAATCGGCTGTTGGTGCGGCAATAACAGCGATGTCAGTAATGACCTCCCCATCCTGAATAGCCTGAACCCTCCCCCCATGCGATCTAAGTACAGCAGTTCCCTTCATTTTGCCTTCAGAAACATATCGTCCCAGCGGACCATTCATACTTCCTTCTATCCTGTTTATTGTACCGTCATCAAGATATTTGATAATAGGATCATTGCAGGGAAAAGAGGCAGAAGGGAACCATATCAGATCCTTAACTCCCATTCCGGATGCAAGTTCAAATATTTTATTGCTTACCAGGTCTCCATCTCTGAGATGATGATGCGTAGAAATGGTCATCCCATCGTGGAGACCACATTTTCTGAGAGCCTCTTCAAGTGAACCGACTACTTTATTGCCATCATCGGGATAATCGGAACATGTTGGAATCGGCGGAGAATACTTTCTGCCTTCAGGTTTGTGTTTTCCAACTCCTTTAAAAGGGACCACCGACTGACCATTAATCTCCAGAGGAACCGATCTGCCGGCCGCATTTATCACAGTTTTAGTTGGCATAATGTCACATTTAGAGCTTATTTTTCATCAGGCGGAATTTCACTCATCCAATCAGAGGATAGGAGGTTCAGACGAATAGCACGGTCAATGATTTTCTGTGCACGGGCAACTACTGGTGGATCTATCATTTTTGATCCCAGAGCAACAACACCAAGCCCTTCTATTTTTGCCGTTTCAAACGCAAGAACAATTCTTTTCGACTTTTCTACTTCAGTTTTATCCGGTGCAAATCCCCGGTTTATTACCGCAATCTGTTGTGGATGAATACAACCCATACCTTCAAATCCCAGTGATTTTGATATCATCACGGTTTGATTCAGAGCTTCCATGTCCACAACATCTGAAAAAACTGAATCAATAGGTTGAATCCTGGCCGCCTTAGCGGCAACTACAAGCCGCGTTCTGGCATAAAATGATTCATTTCCCTCTATGGTCCTGGAAACACCCAGATCCGCAGTATAGTCTTCAAGTCCTATAGCTATAGCCACAACATTTTCAGATCCGCATGCAATTTCAAAAGATTTCTCAACTCCCAGTGCACTCTCAATAATGGGAATAAGATATACTTGATTTCTGAGATTGAATTTCCTTTTAATACCTGAAATCTCTTTTTCTACCTGCTTAATATACTCTCCACTCTCACATTTTGGAATGAGTACAAGATTAACGTTATGAGGAAGGACAAAATGAAGATCTTCCAATCCTCTTTTGCCCTGATTTATTCTTACCATTCTTTCAGCGCCGAAGAAATTTATCTGACGTAAGGCATTTCTGACAAGCAATCTTGCTTCATCTTTCTTTTCAGGAGCAACCGAGTCTTCAAGATCAAGAATTATTCCATCGGCAGAATGAAGGCCGGCATTGATCATAAGTCCAGGAGTATTCCCCGGTAAATATAACCTCGAAATACGAAACCTGTCACGGGTCGTAGAATAACTATTTTCCTGAAGGAAACCTGGTAAGTACTCAAGATCAGTATTAATCAATTGTTTAACGGCCGATTCCATACGTGCGGCAATTACAAATGGAAGCGCACCTGAGTCATTAATCTTCACAATAGCATGTTTAACTCCAAAGAAATCAAGTACTTCTGTAATAAGATTCTTTATGGACGCACCATACAATTGTTTAACTTTAGAAATAAGGTCAATTGAAGTTTCACCTTCTGGCCTTATTTCCAAAATAATTTCGCAATCAGATCTGACTTTTGGGCCTGAATTACCTGCGACTGCAACGGATTTTTTCATCATACGGTTGGTAATGTTATACAAACCTAATGATTTTTTAAACATGAATCTTGTCAACTGGGTAGGTGAATTTTGTTTTCACAAAGTTCGATCAGAACGCCAGAGGTTGATTTTGGATGTAAAAAGGCAATATCAAGGTCTTCAGCTCCCTTCCGGGGTTTGCAATCAATAAGTGTGATGCCCTGCTCAGCGGCATGAATCAACTGCTCTTCAATTTTTTCAACAGAAAAGGCTATATGGTGTAATCCTTCTCCCCTTTTTGCAATGAATTTTCCAATTGGACCTTCCGGATCAGTCGATTCCAGAAGTTCAATCTTTGTTTGTCCGACCATGAAGAATGCAGTCCGTACTTTCTGATCAGGTACCTCTTCGATATTATAACATGTCAGACCCAACACCTTTTCATAAAAGCTTATTGCTTCATTAAGGTCTGTGACTGCGATCCCAATATGTTCAATATGTGATGGTTTCATTTCAAAACGGAAACTCCACAGGTGTCTTTATATCTGATTGCACATTTTCAGGTTTTTTTGCCGCAACATGAATAGAATTTCCTTCCACGAAAATTGCCTTATACGGAGAGGTAGGACAAGCAAATTCACAGTGCCCGCAGCCAATACAAATATCTTCTGTTACTTCCGGTATAACCAGATTTCCCTCATAAGGAATCATGTGACAGGCTTTTGTCGGACAACTTTCCGAGCATGCTCCACAGGCTGTTTTCTCAGTCTTTACAATACAATTATCTTTAATAAATTTTGCCTTCCCGATCTGGGTAAGCTTCTTTGCCTCAAGAATCAAAGGATGTAAAGCATTAGTAGGGCAAATCTCAGTACATTTTGTACAGTTATAGGTACAAAAACTCTTATGATAATCCATCACAGGCTGCATGATTCCTGCAATCCCATATTGCTTATAAGCCGGTTGGAGAACGCCATTTGGACATATATTTATGCAGAGCGAACAGGCTATACAGTCTTTATTAAAATCTACAATAGAAACTCCGCCCGGAGGACAAACAGGACATGTCCTGTTCTCTTTTACAGTCGATTCTTTTTTAGGTTTTGGTGCAGTCTTATTCTGACCATTTGAAACACGTGATAAGCCAAAGAGCAGTAGCAAAGATCCTATTATCACTTTGCGTTTGCTCTCATCTGTTTCATGAACTTTCTTTTTAGAACCGACAATTCCGAAAGAAATTGCTTTATCCTGACATGTATGTATACAGTTGAAGCAACTTACGCACCTTGAAATATCGACATCATATTTTAGAAAATCTATGCAGGAAGATTTACATCGTATAGCGCATCTTCCGCACCTGGTACAGGCTGTCTCATTAAATTGTATCCTGAAAAGTGAAATTTTTGAAATCAGCCCAAGAAATGTTCCTACAGGGCAGATCATATTGCAGTAAAGGCGACCCTTCGTTAATGAAAGGCCTCCAATAAGCAGGAAAAAAACTGCAGGAATGGAATATACGATAAGGGGAAATCCTTTCACAGGAACATTACTAAGCGTATAGATATCAAATTTGCCAAGTATTCCTGCTATAAAATTATTTATAATTATCACAACAGGCTTTGCAAAACAGGTCATAAACCTGGCAAAAATACTATATGGGTCCAGGAGGGTTATCAAATATACTCCCCAAACCAGAGTAACAATCAGTGTGACGGCAAGAATTGTGTACCTTAAGATTGTAAACGGCCTCTTAAAACCATACCTTCTGAACTTTTTCTTTATCCTTCCTCCTATTCTGCTGTTAAGATCCTGACCGATACCAAGCGGACAAAGAAAAGAACAGTATGTGCGGCCTGTTAGTAAAGTTAACAATAGAATAAAAAGGAAACCACCTGCTGCTAAAATTTTCAGATCATAAAACTTTAAAACAGAAGGGACAAACTGTAAAAACATCAGGGCGTTAATATAGTTTGACGGGATTAATGATTTGAAATCAACAAAAACAAGGACAAAAAAGATAAATACTAGTGTTGAAAAGACGATCCGGATTCTTCTAAGTAAAGATGAACTCATCAGTAATTACATTTTAATTCTTTTTATATTGAGCGAATCCAGATTCATATTCCCAAGACCCATTTTATGAGCAATCGGAATATACTCAATCTTTTCAACAGGTACTCCTAGCATTTTGGCTGCTGCTGCATCTCCTGCTACCCAATCGGTAGTCAGTATCTGTGACTTCATGGAAACAATATCATCTTTTGATACGCCCTGTGGACCATGTTTTACCATAACATTATAACAATCAATAACATTAAGTGCCGGTTTCTTCTCATAAAGAGCGTAATCTGCAATACATTGGTTCAGATTATTTGCGTGCCAATAACCTCTGTCCCAAACCAGACCCATATTATTTTTAAGACAGGCAGTCATTCTGGCTGAATCATGATCTTTAAGAATCGGCACATTTATAAAAACATCTGTCTCAAGTAACAGCTGATGCACTTTGGCTTTTTGAAGAATTATTCCACCCGGAATTTCAATCTGGTGGTAGTAGCTTTCAGAGTTGGCAGGAACAACTTTCGCACCTGCAGATTTAGCAATTTTCTCAATGCCGGAATGATTATAACAATTAACCCAGTTATCGCAGGTGTGATCAAATATATAAACCTCTTTAGCTCCGGCTTTAAAACAATGTTCAATAATCCTCTTGACCAGAAGAGGGTTGGTAGTAGCTCCAAGCTCAGGAATTACATCCCAACCGATATTAGGCTTAACAAGAACTTTTTGTCCTTTCTGCACAAAGGTACCCATCCCTCCCAATTCCTGTATTCCAAGGTCAAACATTGCATCAGGACTTCCTCCCATAACAGCTACCATGTCATATTTTGCTGCAGGAGGCGTTGACGACCAGAGTTTACCAAATCCACCGATTTTTAAAGCTGCCCCTGCAGCAAGACCTCCACCAATTGATGTTTTAAGAAAATCCCGTCTTTTCATAATCTTAATAATCTGGTTAATAAAATCGATTTTTAAATATGATCCGAAAAATACAATTTTTTTTTTTATTATTCCGTAAAGATTGTAAATAGTATATTCGCAGAACAAACAAAGGTAGAAGCTTTCAAAAGTTTTTTTTAACATTCTTCTGTTTTAATTGTTGAACATTATACTACTCTAAAATATGAAAATTATTGGTTATGATTGTTTCTCAGGCATCAGTGGAGATATGAATCTAGGAGCTATGATCGATCTTGGTATTGATAAAGCATATCTTACCGATGAATTAAATAAACTTAACTTACCGGGTTGGGAACTCCTGGTGCAGAAAGATCAGAGGCATGGCATCACAGGGACAAAAGT
>PLMC01000111.1 GCA_003141495.1 Bacteroidales bacterium | reverse complement strand
TTAAGGCGCTCCTTCATCTTTGCGTTATGATTCTCTACGGTAACAACCTCTTTCATTTTTATTTCATCAGTTTTTTTAACCTCCTCCATGGTGTAATCGTAGAATATTTTGGTACTGTCGCCATATTTCAGCCGGCCAAACCAAATCTTTTCGTTATCAAGCTTAACGGTTATAGAAGTTTCAGGTGCCAGGGGATCATTGCCACGTATAACACAATTTTTACCATTTTGGAAAATATCGTAATATTTATTTTTTTTCACTCCTACTGATGGGTTGTTTCCGACAACAATAAAAACTATAGAATCAGTAAAATTCAGGGTAGCGGTAAAATCTTTGTTTACCTCAATTACACCCATATTTTGGGAAAAAACAGGACTTGCCAAAAAAATAAGTAAAATAGTCAGGTAGATCTTTTTCATGTTACTCTTTTTTAATAAAAACTCTGTAGCCTTTACACAGATTAATGGAGGCTTCCTTCTTTCTTGTCATGGCTTTTATTGTATTGTCTACAGCATTAGCAGCAATACCAACGCCGGTCCCGGCAGCAATACCAGAGGAAAGCGAAGAAGAAGCTTCATTAGTGGTTTGCCCCATTCCCTCTCTGACTGATTCATTAAGGTTTCCTTCATAAGCTAACCCTCTGGAGTACTTTTCATCGAATACAAGTAACCCGGTTACTGACGTTATATTACCATCTGTATTCATGATCTGGTAAATGTTAATATCGAAAACACTTCCATGCTCTGAAGCTTTTCCGTATAGAATGGAATTTTTTTTGAAAACTGAGCCATCAATAGTGCAATCCTCCAAAAGGAAAAAAACTACAGAAGATTGGTTTTTTATTTTTGTGTCCTCTTCCAGCATAGCAGAAAAAAACCCTCCATTTTTAACATGGGAGTTAAAAGAGTTTTTTTCGTTACTCCCTGAACGATCTGAAACAACGATACCAAACCCTCCCGGATCATCCTCTTTTTGCTGCATAATATCGCTTTTTGACCTGGCCTCTTTAGCCTCGTTACTCGGAGCCTGAGTTTTCTTTTGAATTGGTTTATCTAAATCAGTTTTATCTTTCTTTTCCTTAGGCTTATTGGGTTCTGACTGGTAGGTTTTAAAATCCACGGTCCTGGATAAATCCTTTTTTTCTTGTGGCTCCTGGTAAGCGTTTGCCTTTTTTAAACGGTTGTTATATTCTTCCTTTGTTTTATCTTTCTCCACAAGATCAGGAACGGTAAAATCAACAGCTGCAGATGAATTCGTTTTTTTAGAAAAAACACTAACCCCGTAAATAACCATGATAAGAAGAACCACTCCAATTGATCCAAAAAATATTAATTTTTCTTTATTCATTGTTATTTTATTTCATTACGGTTAAGCTCTGCAAATCTTGTGATAAGTAACCCGTGAGGGTTAAGAGGATAGTTACGGCTAACAAAAATTATTAACCCGGTCGTTTCAAAAGAATAGCGAACGGTCTGTTCATCCTGGGTAATAGACAGGATCGCTTTAACCCGGAAGGAATAAGGCTCCTTATTACCCTGGATCTCGATATTTTCCGGTAGTATTTCAATGGTTTGTTTTATGCCATAATTTGAAACCTTTGTATACCAGCCGTCATTTTTACGTTTTATGTAAAGCTGCTCTATAGAATTATCCCCAAACCACAAAGATTTTTCAAGGTTTTTCTCAACATTAAAAGCATCATATTCATAAAAATAAGTATGGAATTTTTCAAGGTGGTCCTTGATCTCAACCTCTATATTTTCATCTCTTTGCATCCACTTCATTGGGATAACTTCGCCGTTAGTATCGAGAACCAGTACCGTGTTTAACTGTTTCGAGTAAAGGTTATTAATAGAAAAAGCGAATATTGCCGAAGAAACTATAAAGGCAATAGTGAGACCCCAGACAACCATACGGTTGACAATAAGGGTTTTGTAAATATCTATTTTAGGTTTTTCCACCATGCTACTTGATTAATTCTTTCATGAAAGGCATTGACACTTTAAAAAGCTTGATTTTGATAACTATAACCAGTATAAGAGCTAAAACAACCATTAATCCTCCTGAAATAGCCATATTAGCGGGATCTATAGAAGAAACAGGCGCTATAAGAACAGTCATAGTATCAAAGAGGGTGTTTGCAAAGACTACTACGAAAGCGTAAGGGATAATGACCAGGTAGTAACGAGCATACATCTTGAAGACATTGTATATATAATCTTTCGTTTTATCAAAAATAGAAAGGGCAATCATCAGGGGGACAAAAATCTTGATCAGCCCCATGAAAAAATAACGCTCTGCCAGGAAAACCGGGTATATTAAAAAATCCAGGATTTTTAACATGAATTGTGTTATGTGGGTGTAAGCTCCTCCTGTCCAACTGGAAGGATTCATCATATTTACAACTTCTCCTATCTTTCTTAAAACACCATCTATTGATGATTCGTTTGCAGGTAGCGGAGTAACAGGGAATGATGATACTGTGAACATATCAGGTTTATTATTAAAACCTTTTAATGCTTCCGATTCAACCATTGCACAGGCAGAATCAAATATGTCCAAAATCTGGGTACTAAAACCAACAAGTAAAAGAAGTCCCAGCATCCTAAAAAGGGTATAGGGAGAAAAACCTTCATCTCCCTCACTAAAGACCTTCCCTGTTTTAGAGAAACTTCTAAAAAAACTTTTCCAAAGTGTTAGAACTAAAATAAAAGCTCCAATAGATTTTGAAATTATAACCAGGTAGCCGAGATCACCAGCGAACATTGATTTATAAACCTTATCTAAATACTCTAGTCCCATGATTAATTATTTAAAAATGCTATTTATATAATTCAGTGTTCTAAGTTGCATCCGTTGATTATCAAGGATTTCAACTTCAATTATTGCGGAATTTATAACTCCAAGATTTTCACGAAGTTCTCTAAGTGCCTGGTTCATGTTAAGAAGGCGTTCTCCATCTGTCATTTCAGAGAGATTATCAGTAAGCACCACGGTAAGGGTACTGATGGAGTAACTTGTCTGGCTGAGTAACCCCATCATAGATTCGCTTATCATGTGATATTCAGAGGGCTTAAAACAGTTATGGTCATTAATTGCTTTTAGAGAGCCAAGAACCCGTGTATATGAATCACTTACCTGGGCTATAGCCAGTTCAAGGTTATGATAATTAGCAACTTTGCGGTTAATTTTTCTAAGCTTTTCCGTTGCATCTCTTATAGCCTGTAAGCTTTCTTTTTGTGTATTCACTTGTTCGGTAAGCGTGGTTATTTGCCTTATTCGATCAGCTTTTTCTAAACTTTCTTTTGCTGCATCTTCGGCCTGCCATGCAGGATTTTTTACAACCATAGTTAAACCAGCTGGAACCTGCCCAAAAATTTCATAAGTCAGTAAAAGGAGTAAAAACGTGAATAAAGTTCTCATTTTAAATATTTTTAATTTTACTGTACTCCTCTATTGCCTGCTCCATATTTCCGGTTTCTTTATAAAGCTCCATAACCTCTGTATACTCCTTCCCTTCTGTTTGAAATGCCAGTAGAACTTTTTTAGCCAGCTCCAGGCGCATGATATTACTCTCAGATCCTATCTTGAGTAAAAATTCTGAATATTTTACTTTCCCCGTGAAATTGTACTTTATTGATCCCAGCTGGTTCTCATCATGCTCCTTAAGAGAAAGGCGCTGAATGATTTCCTTGTAACCTTTTTCATTTTGCATGATATACATAACCTGTGTATTATCGATCATTGCGTTTGAAGCATCGTTTTTAGGAAGTTGACTTGGAGATTGAAGCACGATACCAATAGCTGCCTCCTGTTTCCTGGCTGCCTGGTAGAAGTACTCTGCAGAGGAAAGCACAGATGGAAATTTTAACATCTTGGCGAATTCATCAAAGAAGATCACCCCCTTAGTACTTCGGTCTTTCCAGACAACTTTCTGAACTGCTTCGCTGATCATGTGAAGCATAATGGTAAGAAGTACATGATTATCTTTAATCTCGTCAAGTTCAAATACGATGAATTTCTTTCCCTCGATCTTGTAACTGTCATCCGTTTTTGCTTCAAAAAGAAATGAGTAGATCCCCTTCCCGATAAACTCTGAGGTAATATGAAGAAAGTCCTCTATATCAAAGAATTTTGGATTAAGATCCAGCACTTTCATAATATCCTCTTTGTTACTGTCTATAAATTCATAGAACCCGGGAAAACTATGTTCTTTTTCTAAAGTTTTATAATACAGTGTTATGACTTTTCTTAGACTCACAGCTTCATCTTCTTCCGGGAGCCGGTCACGTTTCCATAACTTGAAAACGAACGTCGAAAGCTCATTTATTTTTGTGGTTGAAATCTTTTCAGCGGTTTCAACAAAAAAAGGGTTTAGGCCAATGCCTACACCATCCTGGTACTTGATGTAAACTGTATCATCCGGGTACAATAATGAAAGCTTTCGGTAACTATCCCCAAGATCAATGATTACAATACGGATATCATTTTCATAGAACTGCCGGAAGATATGATTTGCAAGTACTGATTTCCCTTCACCGGTTGGTGCTATGATAAAGAAATTACGGGCTTTAATTCTCTTTCGGTCTTCGTCCCAAACATCTTTTTTAACTGGTATATTATATACCCGGTCATTAAAATAGATCCCCTTTTCATCGTTTTTATAATTTGTGACATTAGTGAAAAAACAAAGGCTCTGCTGCAAGTCTATGGGTATAATAATATTCGATTTGTCAATGTTGGCTACATTGGCAAAGAAGGAATTAAAGAAAAGGTTCTTTTTATTTGCTCCTATTGGTGCGTAAGGTGTTATATCGAGGTTTTTAAACTCATTGGCCACCATCTGTTCATAGGAGCGGAAATCCGCCTCGTTCTCTGCGTAAAACACTACATTAAAGTGACATCCTGAAAGAATAATCTTTTCATCCTTGGTAATTGTATCAAGAAATTCACCCAGCATTTCTGCATCTGTTTCATATTCCTTTTTGAATTTTCTTGCTCCGTAAAGCATTGTTCTTTGATCTTCAAGCTTCCCTTTTTCCTGCTTATGGTTTCGTATGTATATAATTTGATTATAGATGTGATCAAAGGGTAGGTTTAAACCCAGGTTATCCGCAAAGCCGGTATGATATACA
>PLMC01000045.1:20621-22326 GCA_003141495.1 Bacteroidales bacterium | reverse complement strand
GCAAAAATTTCATCATCGGGTAATCCGTTAATATAATTAATCGTATGTTTAAGTTTGCCACTCTTCTTTTCCACGACCAATGCTCCACCATCGAGAGTCGAAAAAGCATACAGACTGTCAGAAATTAATAATCCTTCCGAAAGAATATTTTGCCGAAGATAACCCTCATCCTTAATCTTGTAATCATAGTATTTTATCCCGTCGAATAGCGATAGGTCACCATTGCTTTTTCCAATCAGAACAAGATTATTGTTGTATGGAAGGCTGAAAAGGATCTCTTCATCCTTTGTCAGGTAACCGGTAACTATAGGGAATAAGGTATCGCTTTCAAGTCTGTATAGTCCTTTTGACAAAACATTAATGAAGGTGTTTTTGGGGGTAATGAACATCCCGGTAAAAGGTTCATTTTCTTTTTGTCTGAGACGAAGCTCAAGTTTTCCTGATCTTAGATTGTGCCTGCTAATGCTTTGTTCACCGTAGAAATAGACAGTAGAATCCGTAAAGATTATCCTGGTTATTAAGCCAAGAGATAACGAATCACCGGAAATTGAAAAATATCTGTAGATTCCTTTATCATCCCTAGAAAGATATCCGTAATTGTTCTCTCCTCCTACATAGACTTTCTTTTCCTGTGGATTGTATTTCAGAGAGTAAGGAATCGTAGGAATAGGGATGGAATTCCAGTTCTGACCATCAAATGTGAGAATTCCCCTTCTGTTGGCGAATAGCATAACATTCTTGTCATCCTGGCATATAGCCCAGTTCTGGTTCTCAATCTCGCTGCTTTCCTTAAAATTAGTAAGTAATGGCGCTCCCTCCTGAGCCTTAAGTGTATAAACAAAAAGGAAAAGAAAAACCGGTGAAAGTATTTTCTTCATATAAATCAATTCTCAGATTAGTCAGCCTGTTTTCTGAAGTTTAAATGTATAGAAAAAAATTAATAACTGTTCATCCCTGTTACGGTTTCACAGGAAATTATACAGGTATATTATCGCGTGTGAAATGATAGATTGCGATTAATAGCTATAGAATCCTGCTGCCATCTTCCCCTGTACAGAGCCGGATCTGTTCCATTCCCTAAAGAATGAAGAAAATCTTCAATCTGGTACTGAATATATCTCACTGCAGGATAACAATTATTAGAAATCTCAATATCCTACCTGATCCATTGTTTCAATAAGTGTTCTTCTCCGGGAATGGTTTTATCATTTCATTTAATAATATCCAAATGTATTTCGCTTACTGATTTAATTGCCCTGTCTGAGAAAAAATCCGATGCGGCGAAAATCCTGAAGAGACCACCATCTTCCTTCTTAGCGGTTTTCATCACCATAAATTCCTGCTGGTCATTCCGATTAAAAAGTTCAGAATATGAGACAGCACACCTATAGCCGTCCTTACCCGCAATACACAAAATTCCGGATTTCAGATTTTCTCTGTTTAAAGGATAACTTTTTAAAAGGAGATCCTTAAGCAGGATGCCTTTAAAAGGCGTAGTACTATGAATACCTTTTCCGCTTCCATAAAAGATTGTATTAAAAGTTGTATTATTAAATTTTTCAGGAAGATTTTCTATTTTTCCAACCTGTCCGGAAGAACTGAAAATATCAATACCTGATGAATACATCGGCGCCATTCCCTGCTGAACAGTAAATGAATGTGGATATGATTTAACGGTTATTCTTACCGGAGATATGATATTCCT
>PLMC01000045.1:851-20593 GCA_003141495.1 Bacteroidales bacterium | reverse complement strand
TTCACCCCAGCTAAAGACAACTTTTTCACCTTTGTCATTTTCAATTTCGACATATAAATCGATAACAGGTTTAAATTCACTGCTGTTTGCCTTTTTTAATATCCTTCTATCGAGAATATCAAAAAGTGAATAACCATCGTATCTGTAGGCACCCACAAACCTGTCAGCTCCGGTACTGTCGAGTAAAGTCTCTTTAACAATCACTGAATGCACAGGGAGACTCTTGAAATCAACCTTCCCCGGATTAGCTATTTCGCCATCAATTAACAATTCCTTCACCTGAAGAGGATATGTGTCGACATTATCGTAAAAATTATTGGTCATGTCAGATGAATCGATAGACAGAATAACTGGGGGTTTTTCATTTTCCATAACCTTTCTAGGTGCCATATTACATGAAATCAAACTTAAGAAAATAATGCAGAAGAGGGATAAACATTTCATTGTATAATTATTAATAATTGTTGCTGGTTCTATTTAATATCACTTTTGTCTTTTTACTTTCTTTGTCGACCAAGGCTTCATAGCAGGTGGATTGTCTTTTGCATTTTGCCGTTGAGCCATTGCGCCTTTGCGTCGTTGTGCCCTCTGATTATGCCACAATCACCACAATAATATCCATTACGTTTGTCATAGTCGGACCAGTGATGATATGTCCTCCGGCTTTTTTAAAGAAATGGAATGAATCGAATTCACTCAAATGTTTTTCAGGATCAATATTCTTTGAGATCGCTCCGGATATAGTCTCTGAATCAACAACAGCACCGGCAGCCTCAGTTGGTCCGTCATTACCGTCCGTACCTGCAGATAGTATTGTTATTCCGGGATTGTTTTGAAGTAAGCAGGCGGACAACAATGCCAGATGCTGGTTTCTTCCTCCGACACCTTTTCCAGTCATTTTAACAGTTATTTCTCCACCGAATAAAAGACACACTGGTTTCACCTCATTTTCATCACCTTTAAATCTTGTGGCAGTTTCAATTAAATACTCAGCAACTGAGGAAGTATCGCCTTGCAACTGATCGTCAATTATAACCGCGTTAATATTGAATTCCAATGCTTTACTTTTTGCCGATTCAAGCGCCATTCTGTTTGAGCCGATAAGGATATTAACTGTTTTATCAAAAACAGGATCCCCGGCTTTTGGTGTTTCCATTCTCTTTCCGGAAACTCCCTCTTTTAAAAAAGTGAGTATTCTTCTGGGTACAGTTCGTGTTAATCCGAATGTCGCCAGAACCGTCAAAGCCTGCATAAAAGTTGTGGGATCAGGAACTGTTGGTCCGGAAGCTATTACATCAAATGGATCCCCGGGCACATCTGATAGAATAAAACTCACGAGAGTAGCCGGGTAGACGACTCGTGCAAGCTGACCACCCTTCACTGCTGATAAATGTTTACGCACCACATTAATTTCACTGATGCAGGCTCCGCTATTTATCATAAGATCATTAACTTTAATCAAATCCATGGATGAGCATCCTTCAGGGATATCAGATAACAGAGATGAACCGCCACCAGATAACAAACATATTACAAGGTCGTTACAACTGGCTAATTCAGCTATTTTTAATATTTCCCGGGTTGCTCTGAAGCTGTTATCGTCAGGTATAGGATGACTCGCTTCAGTAACATCGATAAATTTCAATTTACAGGAATGACCATATTTTACAACAATGTGTCCTTCGGTAATCCGTTCACCAAGTATTTTTTCTACTTCCGCCCCCATCATTGCACTTGCTTTTCCGGCACCGATAACATATATATTTTCAATTGTTTCCAGTGACAAGCTCAGATCACCGATATTCAGACAATTGTCTTTCAAAAACATTTTTTTTGTTATTAATCTGGAAGGAAGAACACTCTCAATACCTGCCAGAAAGATTTGTTCGGCAATTGTTTTGTAATTCATTCCGAGAGCTTAGGTAATAAAGATATAAATAAAATAAATATATGTATTAGACCCCGCTAGTTCATTGAATATTTGAGTATTACTAGCAAATATCAACTGACATAAAGCTGGGAGAACGCCGATAATAAAGAAGGCAATCCAGATGTAATTTAGGGCCATGCCGACTGATTGAGTGCTAAGATAATTATTAGGAAAGACAAAAGATGAATCTAAAAAGATAAAAGTTAAAATGTTAAAAATACCTGGTTATCGCTCACCCGGCAATAAGGACCCGGGAACGAGCAATATTTCCCATTTAAATACTAATTGACATAATAACTTTGTATTTTTTAATACATTTGTCTAAACGAATAAAGTTATGGCACGGTTTAAAAGAACAGACGTCATTCTTAATATGAGAGAAGCAGGCATTGTGCCTATATTCTATCATAAAGATCCTGAAATATGCAGAAATGTGATCAAGGCTTGCTTTGATGGCGGGATTAAAGTCTTTGAATTCACTAACCGTGGTGATTATGCGCATGAATTATTCGGCGAACTTAATAAGTGGGCTGAAAAAGAGGTTCCGGGGTTAATAATGGGTGCCGGATCAATAGTTGATGCCGGAACTGCTTCATTATATATACAACTGGGTGCTAATTTCATAGTTTCACCTATACTTAATTCTGAAATGGCAAAAGTATGCAACCGCAGAAAAATACTATGGATACCCGGTTGTGGAACACTCTCAGAAATAAGTTATGCTGAAGAACTTGGCGCAGAGATAGTTAAAATATTCCCCGGTTCATCTGTAGGTGGACCTGATTTTGTCAGAGCAATTAAAGGCCCATGTCCCTGGACAAGTATAATGCCTACGGGAGGAGTTGAACCCACCCTTGAAAATCTGACAGAATGGTTTAATGCAGGAGTAACCTGTGTCGGTATAGGTTCAAACCTCATCACGAAAGAGCATGTTCTTAAGAAAAACTGGTCAGGTCTTACAAAGCGGGTAACGGCTGCAGTTAAAGTGGCAAGAATGTTCCATGTTGACTAAATTAATTCTTTCCCTGTGTCGCTCAGTGGCTACTCCATGTTTCTCTCCCGCCTAAGCTGGACAAGTTGTGTAAGTTCTTTAGATCCCCATATGACCTGTAAAAAAGAACCCCCTTCGGACTGATTTGAAGTTCATCTATCGAATGACCTCACAGTGAAGGGGGATAAAATGTTCCGGAGTAGTTGGGGAAATGGGGAAAGGGAACTCCGGAACAGTGGAAAATCAAACCTAAACTACTTACTTGTCTTCTTCTTTCATTTTCATTTTTGATTCAAGACTATCTGTTATTCTTTTATTCAGTTTTGGCACCTTATCGCCATTCCGAATCATTTTCACAATCATACCTGCAACTATCTCCGCATCTTTCTTTATTGTAAAGCCAGAACCTGTTTTTAAGAAAGGGATTCTGGTATAATTACAATAAGGTCTGCTATTGACGAAAACTGTATAGCCCTATGTTGAATCAGATTTCCCTTTTTATGCATCAACAGACTCTTCAAAAACACCACTAAAAATAATGCGATCTTCAATAAAAAATAACAATTTGGTTCATTTTTGTATGAACCATCTGTTTTAATGTATATAAGCAGGTTATGATTGGATGAATAATGACCAATTAAAAATAAAAATACAGGCTTTCAACCTGTATTTCATAATATTCGAAAGAAGAATCAGTTCGAATTTTTATTGTTTATCTCCTAAGACTATAAATAGATACTGATAACAGATAAATCATACAAATAATCAGGATCGACATCCCTAAAGCAACACTACTAATATCACTTACCCAACCAATTAATAATGGGATAAAAGCTCCACCTGAGATTGCCATCATCATCAGACCAGAAATTTCATTTCCTCTGGTCGGATGTTTTTCAATAGTAATTGAGAATACAAGTGGAAAAATATTGGCAACAGCAAGGCCAATCAGAAATACTAATACCCATGCGATTAAATGTGACTTGAAAAAAAGAATGGCAATTAAGCAGACTAATCCAAGCATTGATGTCCACATAAAAAACTTACGCGAGGAGATTTTTGTCAGCATAATAGCTCCGGAAAAAGTTCCTAATGTTCGGCCCAAGAAATAGACGCTTCTGCCTAATTTTGCTTCTTTGATATCAAACCCGAATTGACTAATTAAAAATTGTCCTGAATGAGCATTAAATCCTACATCAATCCCTACAACCAGAAAAATTGAAAGTACCATTAACAGAACAAAATTATCGTTAAGAAGTTTGAATGATGAACCAAGAGTTGCTTTTACTTCTTTCTGTTCTGTCTCCTCAATTTTTATTGCTCCTAACCACAGAACCGAAAGAATTGAAACAACTCCAAAAACGAGGAATTCGAGCTTCCAGTTACCAAACCTAGATACAAATACTGCAGCGAGAGGAGCTCCAATCATAGAACCGATAGCTTTGACAAACTGCGAAAAGCTGAGGAAACTAGATTTTCGATTATCGGGGACAACATCCACAATCAACGGATTCGCAGAGACCTGGATGATTGTATTTCCTATCCCAAGCAATGCAAATGCCACTAGTACCATAAAATAATTATATATGAAAAACGGAATTAAAAGTCCTAGCCCGGTAACTCCCATTCCAATATTTAACATGAATTTCTTACTAGTTCTTGATTGTAAGATTCCAATTGGAACAGAAAGAAAAAAGAACCATATAAAAGCTGCAAAAGGGATGAATCCAAGTACAAACCCACTCAAATGCAAATCGTCATTAACGTAGTCTTTTCCTATACCAACCAGGTCGACAAAACTCATGACAAAAAATGCCATCAGGACGGGGAGTATTTTTTTAATATTTACTTTTTGTGCATCCATAATAATTTGGTTTGAGGGTAAAGATATATATTATTATTTTTCCCCATCGCCTGTTGCCTGAAGCCTGTTGCCATTACCAAGTGGCGACAGGTTGCGGGCGACTGGTGCAGGTTTTTAATATTATCGGGTTTACATTAACGGCAAAGCGTGTTGAACTGATCTCCAGAATTCGTCATCGAGCAGATATCCGCTACCAAGAAGGGCAGCATCCTCTTTCAGTTTTGAAATAGCCACTTTGCAAAAGCAATTTTCCTTTTTAAGCCTGATTTCAAATGCATCACCAAAAAGGTTATATGCATGAGATATATTCCCTCCTATAACTAAAATTTCAGCTTTGAACTTTTTGAGCCATGGTGCAAGAAACAAACCGATATTTTCTCCAAAATCGATAAAGAGATCTGTTACTGCTTTTTCTGTTCCTGCTAAGGCAGCAAGCTCTTTTACCCCCCCAGCTCTTTCCCGATAAGCTTTTTATATCTGGAAAGCAATCCACGGGAAGAAAAATAGTCATCAGCAATACCATCTTTAAACGGTAGGTGATAGATACAACCTAATTTAGGTACTTCAGGTCCATCTACTATCGGTATACGGTTACGGATAAATGCAGATCCGAAACCTGTACCAAGTGTGATTGAGAGTGAACGGTTGAAATTGGCGGCACTACCAGCCCACGCTTCTCCTACTGCAAAAGAGGAAGCATCATTCATGAATCTGATTAGGAAACCATCCTTAACATTGAGGCTGTTTGATATGGCATCAGTAATATTGATTCCATAGAGATTCTCATATTTTGCCACACCACGGATATAAGAAATACCCTTTACATAGTCAAACGGACCAGGCATAGCAAAGCCAATTCCTTTAACATTTTCAAGTGGAACTTTCTCTAAAACAGCTGACAAAGCCTGGGTCCAGGTACCAATAATAGTATTTGCCTGAGCCTGATTGTCGACTGATCTTTCCGTCAAAGTATTTCTAATGATCTTCCCCGAAACCAGATCAATAGCGGCACAACTGATATGACTTCCTCCAATATCAGTACCTATTGCAATGTTTTTATTCATAGACAAAGTAAATATTAACCCTGGTTAAAACTATTATACAAACTGCGGCTGAAAATATCTAATTCTGTTATCAATGCAAAATATATTTATGCGTTATTGAAATCTCAACTAAAACAGACTGAAATTAAGTCGAATTCAGAATAATTTGCAATTAACATAATGTATTTAGGCAAGTATGAACGGCATTGACGATAAAATAAGTTGAATTCAACCGGTTTATTATGAAATAATTCTGGAAATACTATTCACTGATTTTTCTCATGCAAATATTGATTTTTTAGTAGTAAATTCGAATAGGCATATTTTTGATTATACTTTTATAATAATGATATTCAGTTAATTCTATGAATCCGAAGAAAACTAATTAAAATACATCATCATGCCAAAAGTAACAAAGGAAGATGCGCTCCTCTATCATAGCAGAGGACGTCATGGTAAAGTAGAGGTCATACCCACAAAACCGTATAGTACTCAATTTGATCTCAGTATGGCATATACACCGGGTGTAGCTTATCCCTGTCTTGAAATAGAAAAGACACCTGAAGATGTTTATACATATACAGCTAAAGGGAATCTTGTCGCGGTTATTTCTAACGGTACTGCTGTACTTGGGCTGGGTGATATAGGAGCTATGGCAGGCAAACCTGTGATGGAGGGTAAAGGTCTTCTGTTTAAAGTATTTGCTGATGTTGATGTTTTCGATATTGAGGTTAATGAAAAAGATCCTGTCAAATTAATTGAGTTTTGCAGACAAATTGCACCTACTTTCGGAGGAATAAACCTTGAAGATATTAAAGCTCCGGAATGTTTCGAAGTGGAAACAGAACTAAAAAAGATTCTCGATATTCCGGTATTTCATGATGATCAGCACGGAACAGCAATTATCTCCGGAGCCGGGTTGCTGAATTCTCTTGAAATAACAGGCAGAAAAATAGAGGATCTGAAAATAGTAGTGTGTGGTGCAGGGGCAGCCGCTATTTCATGTTCCAGATTATATGTTTCTCTCGGTGTCAGAAGAGAAAACATAGTGATGTGTGACTCGAAAGGTGTAATAAATAAAAAAAGGAAAGATCTTAATAGATATAAACAGGAGTTTGTAACTTCCAGGGACCTTGACACTCTGGAACAGGCAGTAAAACGAGCCGATATGTTCCTGGGTCTTTCTGCCGCCTGTATGATGTCAAAAGAGATGCTGGCATCAATGGCAGACAACCCTATCATTTTTGCAATGGCCAATCCTAATCCTGAAATCTCCTTCGAAGATGCTATGGCAACAAGGGATGATATGATCTTTGCAACTGGAAGATCGGATTATCCGAACCAGATTAATAATGTTCTGGGATTCCCATTCATATTCCGAGGAGCCCTCGATGTAAGGGCTTCAACCATTAATGAAGAGATGAAGCTTGCAGCTTCGAAGGCTCTTGCAGCATTAGCAAAAGAACCGGTACCTGTTACTGTTCTAAAGGCATACAATGTTGATAAGCTGATTTTCGGAAAAGATTATATTATTCCAAAACCGGTTGATCCAAGATTAATATCATGTGTGGCTCCGGCAGTTGCCAGAGCAGCTATGGATAGCGGTGTGGCTAAATACCCTATCTCAGATTGGGATGCATATAAGAAGAGTCTTGACAGAAGACTGAGCGACCACATAAAAAAGATTGCTGACTGCAGCGGGATGTAGAGGTAAAGTATTCAGCAAATCCTATGTATCTTTTTTCTATCAGCAATTTGCCTGCAAACTTTCTTTTCGTACATCGACAGTATCACATCCGAGATCTCCTGAATTGAAAAAGAACTCCGGTTAATTGTGGCATCGAAAAGGTAATCAATGTTCAGGGGCTTCTTATCCATGAAGGTTCGTATCAGATTGAACCTCTTTTCATCAGTATCGACGACATATTTTTCGGCAGTCTCAAGGTTCATCTCTTTCTTTTTCATAACATTCTCAACTCTCCAATAGAATGGAGCAACTAGCCTGATATGAAGTGCATCTGTAATTTCATTGGCTATTGAAACCCCTCCTCTTCCAACAAGTACGACGAATCCCTCTTTACACATCGCGAGTACGACGTCTCTAATAGCTTTTTTTACTCTCAGGTCGCTTACAAAACCACCCGAAAAAGCCATTATCATTTCAGATAAATTGGATAGTTCGATTCCTTTATAGAAATTCTCAACACGTTGAGTATCTGTATTTAACTCTTTTGCAATTGCATAGATAATATCCTTATCAACCCATTTCCATTTGTTTATGCCAAATTTATGATTTAGGTCATCTGCCAGGATTGCAGCTACCTGCCTGGCATCACAACCTGTCAACCGGGAAATAGTAATTACCGGACCATCATCAACAGGAACCTTTTTAAATATTGAGTCTCTGTACCGACCATCAAAATAATCAAAAAATTTTTCCATCTCACTTGCCTCCTCGAATGGGTATTAGTTGAAGATGCTGAAATACAGAGTATATTATAACATTATATACTAATTATTTATCCCGTATAAGCGACGGATGAGATTTGTCAGAACTCAGAGTAGTTTTATATGTATTATTGACCATAAAATTTACGAAAAATAAACGAATCAATAAAATTTATTTACTTCACTATTCTCTTTAATAGTATATTAAATAAATTTGTATTCTATTGGTTCAATAACTGCTTGGACTGGTCTGATTTTTGAGAATACAGGTTTTTACCACCTATTATGAAAACTTTTTTTATATATATCATTTTTGTTTTACTTATAGCCTATACTATTTCAGGTTGTAAGAAAAATGTTGTTATCAATGAAAAGCAGGCAATTCTATTTCAGGTTGATTATGTAAATTATGCATGGGGATATAAGCATAATGGATTCCTGGTCGACAATCAGGGAAACATTCTCACATATAAGAATCCACAGGTCTGGAATTTCACGGACAAAGATTTTAACCTTAGTGAAAGTCAGGTTCGTGATAACATTGGAAATTGCCTTAATATCGGGAAAAAGATCCCAAAGGAAGAGTTAAAGAAATATGCCAATCATATCAAAAATATATCGTCAAGTAAAGTCACTGCTCTGAAGAATGTTTCAGCTGATGCAGGCTCGATTGAGTATATCTGCTACCAATTCTCAGAGAAGACCGGAATCTACAAAGGAACTCTCATAAAGATGGAAGGAGATTTTACATGCGAAAACCTGAATTTCTTTACCAAGAAGGTCACTATATGGTTGAAAAACATAAATGATACATTAGAAAAAAAATAAACTGCTCTCCATTCAGATTATTTTTCTCAACTTTTCACAGGAATCGCAAACACACCTGAATTTTGATTTTTTCTGCGGATTTTATTATATCTTTACTTCTACAAACCAATCATCTCGCTAATAATTTTAATTTATTCATCATGGGCACAATTATTTTTTCCCAACCGGAGCTATTCTGGTTCATTCTGGGTCTGGGACTGTTTCTTCTTGAATTAGTAATCCCGGGGTTAATAATTTTTTTCTTTGGTCTTGGAGCATGGGTTACTGCCCTGGTTTGCTTAATAGGAAATCCTGGAATAAACCTGCAGATAGTGATTTTTGCAGTAAGTTCAACGCTCTTGCTCTTCGCTCTTAGAAAAATAATTCAAAGAAAATTCTTAAATAGTAAGAGCACTCATTCTGACGACGTTGAAGACGAGTTTACAGGGAAAGAAGCGATGGCCACTATAGATTTTGGTGGAATTAAACAAGGAAAAGTTGAGTTTAAAGGAACAACATGGACAGCGGAATCTGAATCGGAGATTAAAGAAGGACAAAGAGTTATCATTATTGAAAAAAATAGTTTTAAATTAATAGTAGAACCTAAAAAATAATTAAAATGGAAGGATCAAGCACAACTTTTATTCTTATCGGTATAATCTTCTTAGGATTTATTTTGATTATATCAATGATTAAAATTGTTCCACAGAGAACAGCAATCATTGTTGAAAGGCTTGGGAAATACAGGGCGACCTATACAGCAGGTTTTCAGTTACTTATCCCATTTTTCGATAAAGTGAGATACAGGCATACCCTTAAAGAACAGGCTATAGATGTTGCACCACAGATATGCATTACCCGAGATAATATCGCAGTTGAGGTAGATGGTATTCTCTATCTCCAGGTTCTTGATCCTCAAAAAGCCTCTTATGGAATTGATAATTACAGATTTGCATCTATTCAGATAGCCCAGACTACCATGAGGAGCGTTATCGGTAAACTTGAACTAGACAGAACTTTCGAAGAACGTGAAACAATAAATGTTACAATTGTTGAAGCTGTAGATAAGGCGAGTGAACCATGGGGTGTAAAAGTAACCAGGTATGAGGTTAAAAATATTTCGCCTCCCCAGAGCATAAAAGATGCCATGGAAAAACAGATGAGGGCTGAAAGGGAAAAGAGAGCAATCATTGCCGAATCCGAAGGAGCCAAACAGGCAAAAATCAATGTCGCTGAAGGAGATAAACAAGCTCTCATCAAAAATTCAGAAGGTGAAATGCAGAAAAGAATTAATGAAGCAGCCGGACGAGCTTCCGAGATTGAACAACTTGCAAAGGCAACCTCCAACGGTTTGAGAGCAATATCATTAGCAATTTCAGAGGAAAACGGATTAAATGCAGTTAACCTTAGAATAGCAGAGCAATATCTGTTAGCATTCGGAAATCTTGCCAAGACTAATAACACATTGATAATCCCATCAAATCTTACTGACATTGCAGGGGCTATTGCAACTGCCACTTCAGTGTTTAATGAGACAAAGGATAAGAAGAAATAGAAATAAATAGATAAGAATATATATAAAAGGAAACCCAGACCATTAGGCTTGGGTTTTTTCTTTGGTATTCTTTAGCTATCAACGTTTTAGGTTCAACTTTATTTCAACCCTATTTCAACTGTATTTCAATTTATTTCTACTTATTTCAACCTATTTCAACTTAAACCTCCTCATGCTCCGTCCTTCTGATAATTTCATTCTGCAGATCCTCTCCCAGATCATTGAAATAATCGCTGTAACCTGCCACACGGACAATCAGATCCCTGTACCACTCAGGATGTCTCTGGGCATCCTTCAGAGTTTCTGCATTGACTACATTAAACTGAATATGATGACCATCGAGACTGAAATAACTTCGAATCAAAGCAGTCAGTTTTTCATAACTATCCTCATCCTCAAAAAACGAAGGAGAAAACTTCTGATTCAGAAGGGTACCTCCTGTCCTAATATGATCAATCTTAGATGCTGATTTAATCACAGATGTAGGGCCATTATGATCAACACCCTGGAAAGGAGAAATACCTTCAGAAAGAGGAAGATGAGCATTACGGCCATCTGGTAATGCTCCTGTTACACTTCCAAAATAGACATGGGATGTTGTTGGCAGCATGTTAATCCGATGAACTCCTCCTCGTGTGTTTGGCCTTCCATTAACAGCATCATAATAGATCTCAAAAACCTCAACTGCCTGTCGATCAGCATAATCATTATCATTACCAAACTTAGGTGTGTTATAGATCAAATCATACTGAATCTGTTCATAACCTTTGAAATCTGCTTCCAGAGCTTTAGTTAATTCTTCCCAAGTAATCTTCTTTTTATCATAAATATTATAGCGGATTGATGTAAGCATATCAGTGATGCTTCCAAGACCCACCCCCTGGATGTAGGAAGTGTTGTACCTGGCGCCGCCGCTATTATAATCTCTTCCATTCAAAATGCAATCTTCAACAAGTAATGATAGAAAAGGCACCGGCAGCCAGTAGGCAAAAGTTTTTTCAATCACGTTATTACCTCTGATTTTGATATCAGCAAAGTAATTTACCTGCAATTTGAAAGCCTTCATAAGATCTTCAAAACACTTATATTCAGAGGCATATCCAGTTTCAATCCCTACAAGTTTATTCGTCCTTTTATCAAATCCGTTATTGAGAGTCAGCTCCAGTATTTTTGGTAAATTGAAATAACCCGTAAGCCAATATGCTTCAGTGCCGAATGCTCCTGTTTCCACACATCCTGACGCTCCGCCGTTCCGGGCATCGATTAAAGTCTTTCCCTGCCTTAGCAGCTCCTGGATTATGGCATCTGTGTTGAAGCATGAGGGTTGTCCGAAACCAGTCTTGATTATATCAAGAGCTTTATAAACAAACCGGTCAGGGCTTTTTTTTGAGATCTGTACCATTGAACTGGGCTGAAGAATGCGCATCTCCTTAATAACATCAAGCAGAATATATGACATCTCATTGACAGCATCAGTGCCATCGGGTTTTACACCCCCGAGATTTATAAGACAGAAGTCGGTGTAAGTATTACTTTCACTGGAAGTCACTCCCATTTTAGGTGGTGATGGATGGTTATTGAATTTTACCCAGAAACAGCCAAGAAGATCATCCAGTTCATCGGTTGAAAGCGAGCCTGCCTCCATTTCTCTTTTATATACAGGATACAGATGCTGGTCAAGTCGGCCTGGATTGAAAGAGTCCCATGGATTAAGTTCTGTTATAACACCAAGATGTATAAACCAGTAGTGTTGAAGCATTTCGTGAACTGTTTCCGGAGCATTTGCAGGAACCTTACGGCATATATTTACCATCTTCAACAATTCTGTTCTTCTTTTTGAGTTCGTTTCATCCGACATAATTTTTTCAAGCGCATCAGCATGCCTGTTTGCATACATTATTATTGCATCGCATGTTATATCCATTGCTTTTAGCTCCTCAAACTTTTCAAGAGCGCTACTATCTTTGAAAAAATTCAAAGCCTCAATGGCATCCTTTATCTCTTCCTTCACAGCGAGAAACCCTTTTTTGAACATTCTGTACCCTAACACTGTATGTCCGGGTGCACGCTGCTCCTGAAACTCGGTAAACAAGCCCGCATTATAAGCATTAAGCCATTCAGGCGTCATCAACGACATTATTCTGTCTCGGTTACTTTTGCCTTTCCAAAAAGGAATAATCTCTTTTTCATATATGCTTTTCACCTCATCATCAACCCTGAAAAAGACCTTTTCCCTCGAATCAAGAATCTCGAGATCCTTCATTGAATGAAGGCTAATTTCAGGATAGGTAGGGGTCTCCTTGGGAGCCGGTCCCCTCTCGCCCACTATCAATTCACCTTCATTGATACATATCTTCTTGCTTTTCAGGAGATTTTCAAAAGCCTTTGCTCTTTTCACCGGCGCTGAAAGTTCCCGGGCTTCATCGCTCTTGTAAAACTGAGTGATAATAATTGCTCTTTCAGCACTGATTTTTTCAACTGCATTCAGGCTCTGCTCCTTTAATTTTTTAACTCTTTCTGATAAAATCATATATGGATAATTATTGATTTCTAATATCATGTTTTCTCCTTTGTGTTCCTTTGTGAGATACCTTTTAATAACTCACCCTCCAATTTTAACTTTAACCCCTGTTTCCATAAAAAACTTCTTCATTTCCTCCATTTTTTCTTTTTCAGGTGGTTCTATATTGCCCATCCGGTAAGGAATATTGAATTTTTTATATTTTGAGGACCCTATTTTATGAAAAGCCAGAAGATTTATCTTTTTCAGCGAGTTATTTTTTGATGAAATAAAAAATTGCTTCAAACTCTCAAGATAATCAGGATCATCATTAAAACCCGGGATAACAGGAATTCGGACCATTATATCTTTGCCACTTTCCAGCAAAAGTCTGTAATTATCAAGAATTCCGATGTTTGATACCCCTGTAGATTCAATATGCTTGGCCTCATCAAGATGTTTTATGTCGAAAAGGAAAAGGTCGGTGTAAGGAATTATTGACTGATAATTTTCTGCCGAGGAATATCCTGAAGTGTCAACAGCGGTATGGTATCCATTTTTTTTACATGCTTTTAATGCTTCAAAAAGAAATTCGTACTGAAGCATTGGCTCTCCACCCGAGAATGTGACACCGCCTTTTGACTGATTAATGAAAACTTTCTCCTGATCAAGAATCTCAAGAATAGTATCAATAGAATAATATTTCCCTACCTCCTCGTTTTTACTGAATTCTCTTTCTCCAATCCTGCTAGTCTGCATAACAGTGGTGGGAAATGGTGATATACCTTCCGGATTATGGCACCACTGACAGCTCAGGGGGCATCCCTTCATGAAAAAAGTCACTCTGATCCCCGGACCATCGTGGATCGAATATCGTTTAACGCTGAAAATAAGTCCTTTCATAAAAAGGAAATTGGTAGAAATAAATGGAAATAGATGGAAATGAATTGGAATTCAGAAATACATCCTGAAAATTCACGATGTAAAAACAGATCAGAAATTGTAGAACATCAGGCAACAGTAAAGTCTTCTGCCGAGGCGTTGCATCATGAAACGATATCTAAGTTTTGCTATCATTTGTATTCAAAGAGGTGTGCAAGTTAAATATTTCTTATGAGCCTAAGAAATTGTAATAAAAAAGAAATCAGGATAAAACCATGTTCCCTGGACTATTTCAAACTCGACTCAACTATTTCTATATCTTAATTGTCTATAGATGTGATATATAAGAAAATTTAACATATGATTAACAAATCATTAACAAAAAACCATGCAACAATTTGCGCTGCCAAACGTCTATATATTGAATGGAAACAAAAAACAAAAAACTAAAAACAAAATAAAAATAAACATATTGGATAGTTCATTTGTTATAGTTTTATATAAGCAATTAAAGAAAGTTTAATTTAACAATAATTTTAATTTCTCTACATCGCCGTTCGGCGACTTCAACGATCAGGTTTAGGTTAATTGAGGAAAGACACCGCCCGGTGTCTTTCTTTTTTGTTATAATTAAAGATTTATATTTGTATTCTAAACCCTTGGCCAATTTGAGATGAGAATAAGGACGATTTGTTCATTGGTTCTATTTCTTCTTTTTGCAATTACCCTTGAGGCAAAAGAGACTTCTCCGATAGCCATCAAGGGAATCCTTGATCTTCGGAAAATCGGTAATAGCGATCATTTTATTATTAAGCTCAACGGAGAATGGGAATTTTACTGGAAAAAAATGTTGCACCCCATTGACTTTATTAATGGAAATTATAAACCTGATTATTACGGTGATGTGCCATCTTACTGGACAGATTACCCGCGTGCATCGGTAAAAACTGAAAAATTTGGTTATGCAACTTACCGGTTGACTGTACTCTTTCCAAAAGGATTTAAGAAGCCCCTGGGCATTGATCTTCCTGTTTTTGATTCCTCTTACGATATTTACCTCGATGGGAAATATCTTGGTGGAAACGGGATTCCCGGAAAGTCATCTGAAGAAACAAAGCCCGAATACAAAAGAAACTTTTTCAGGATTAATCCGGAATCTGATTCAATGAGAATAATAATAAATGTTTCTAATTATGACCATCGTCGGGGCGGGTTCTGGTTACCTGTAAAGTTAGGAACATTCAGCGATGTACAGAAACAACTGGCTAACAGCTGGGCTGCAGAATGGTCAGTAATGAGCCTGCTTTTAGGATTCTCGCTCCTTTTCCTGTTCTTCTTCATTATTTCGCCAAAGGAAAAAATAATGGCATTTTTCAGCATGACAACTATTTGCCTGGCACTCAGACCACTTTTTACGTCCCATTATCTTATTCTCAACCTGGTCAACATGGAATGGGTCTGGGTAGTCAGATTTGAATACCTGGGTCTTTTTCTTATCCTGATCGGATTAGTCTGGTATGTTATGAATCTCTATCCTTCGAAAATATTCAGATTAATCGCCTGGTTTATCACAATAATTTTCTCTGTTGCATTTATAATAACACCTTTTCTTCCTGTAAAGATCTTCAGTTACTCGACAATTGTGTTCTATCCCATCATGATATTGGTCATCTTTTATCTTTTATTTATGAGCTTCAGGGGATCATTGAAGAAAAATGCTCTGGACATTGCTTATTTTTTAGCTTTCATTCTTCTGTTAGTGGGTGGATTGCATGACATGAGAGTATCACTCGGTAAAGCAACCACCATAGGATATTCACTTACTTATATCATTGTTCTTTTTGTATTCGTACAGGCCGCTATATTATTATATAAATGGATAAAAGCATTTCTTGAAAAGGAAAAACTGCAGAATGAGCTGGCCTTTGTGAATCGGAACCTCGAACTACTTGTTAATGAAAGAACACAGGAGCTTAAAAACAGGAATGAAGAAATTGGAAAGCAGAACACTATGATTGCTCTGCAAAACAAACAGTTATCTGATACAATTCAACTTAAAAACAGGATCTTTTCTGTAATCGCACACGACCTTAGAAGCCCCGTGGTGAATATCCTTTACATGCTCAATCTTCTTAAGGAGAAAGAATACAAAGAGAAATACGATATTTTTGCCAACTCAAGTATACAGTATGCACAACTTGTAATCAGTCTGCTGGAGAATATGCTTGTATGGGGCAGAGATCAGGAGGATAAAATAAAATTCTCTCCCGAAAAACGCGATCTGGCGGATATTATACTAACAAACCTCAGCATATTTAAAGAAACTTCCGACAAAAAAGAAATCTCAGTTAATTTCACTCAGGTTGGGAATTCAATTGCATACTTTGATAAAGATCTGCTTGATATAATAATAAGAAATCTGCTCTCAAATGCCGTAAAATATACACCCCGCGGAGGAAGAATAAGTATCCTGCTTAAGGACAAAACACAGAATGGTGAACGTATAATGCTGAAGATATGCGATAATGGAATCGGTATTCCTGAAATGAAGCAAAAATATCTTTTTACAGCAACTGAAATTGAAAGTACACCAGGCACTGAGAATGAGAAAGGAACTGGATTAGGGCTAAAACTCTGTTATGAATTAGTGAAAATAAATAATGGCATTATCGTCGTTGAAAGTAAGGAAGGTGAGGGTACCTGCTTTATAATTACCCTTCCGATCGTAAAAGGATCTATTCTGCCGGAAAAAGAATAATAATCATTCAATTGTCAGATCCGCCAACCCTATTTTATTAATTATCCTGATGATTTTGCCTTTTGCTTCAATATATCCTTCTTTTTCAAGGTCTCCAAGAGCCCTTGCAACAGACGGTCTGGCGACGCCAAAAAAATCAGCAAGTTCATTCTGTGTCATACCGACAGTAACCAATACCGATTCCTTTCCGGCCTTTTCAAGGATGTAATTTGCAAGTTTACCCTTTATCGTTTTGAAATTCAGGAACTTTATTTTCTCAGAGAGGAAGTGGGAACGGTTTGAGATCATTTCAAGAAAGTTAATCAGAAGTATATCAGACTTCATTAACAATTTAAGAAAATCAGGTTTTTCGATTAAAAGCAATTCTCCATCCGAGACGGCAACTACATTGACAGGGAATCGGTTTCGACTTCCAAACATGAATGCAGAAGCGAGAGCTCCCGGGGCAGGTATATCTTCAATTTTAATTACCCTGCCTTCATAGTCAACCATTTCGCCCTTCACCACTCCGTTTATTACAACTATCAGTCCATTAACCGGTTCCCCGCTTTGAGATATCATCAAACCTGATTGAAATTTCTTTATTCTGAAAGGTACTTCGGAAAGAATAATTTTAACCTCGTCGGGTGTCATTCCTTTGAACAGAGGGGCTTTTGAGAGCAGAGAATAATCCATGTTTTTTTTGTAAAAATAATAAATAACAATAAGTATTTTTCAGAATGTGATCTGAAGATTGCTTCTCTTACATCTTCTCCATTTGTAACATATGTTACAATTTACCTCATTAGATTTCTATAGTTTCGCAGGAGAAAACTTAAAACACATGTAACATGAAAAGGGATATTATAAAAATAGATGAGGATCTTTGTAATGGTTGCGGTCAGTGTGTTCCAATCTGCCATGAAGGTGCCTTGCAGGTAATAAATGGCAAGATAAAACTCGTAAGCGATCTAATTTGTGACGGACTGGGTGCCTGTATAGGTCATTGCCCTGAGGGAGCTATTACAATTGAGACACGAGAAGCAGAACCATATATTGAAACACCTTTAATGGAACAGCAACTTCACCCTCAATCTCAACCTCATCATGAAGTAGGTAGTTGCCCAGGATCGAGGACAAGGGTTATTGAAAAGCCGTCAAAGCTTTATGACAATATATCGGATGCGGATCAGCCATCGGAACTAAGACAATGGCCGGTGCAGATGCATCTTGTTAATCCGAACGCTTCCTATTTCAGAAGTGCGGATCTTTTACTGGCTGCTGACTGTGTGGCTTTCTCAATGGGTGGTTTTCATAGTAAATATTTAAAAGGGAAATCTCTGTCCATTGCCTGTCCAAAACTTGACCAGGGAACTGATATTTATATTGAAAAACTGACTGCGATGATTGATATTGCTAAAGTGAATACTATAACTGTTATGATGATGGAAGTCCCTTGCTGTGGCGGACTCATGCAGATGGTAAAAGCCGCTTTGGGTAACACTGCCAGAAAAGTTCCGGTAAAGAAGATAATTGTAGGAATCAATGGGGAGCTACTTAAGGAAGATTGTGTCTAAAAAAGGAATTTGAGAATTTGAAAGCTTAAAAATGAGATAATTTAAAAATATAATATATTATATTTAGTATATTATATAATTAGAATATTCTAAACTTAATATAACTGATAATGAATATGCTAAGCTATATAAATAAATGATATATATCATAACTGTATTTATTTAGATTGATTCTTACTAGGGATTTTAATATATTTGAATCCTTAGCATTCTGTTCTGAGAGAATCTTTTTTAACCTATCAATACCTCATTTTATGACTTCTGAATCATTCCCCGCTGGATCAGCTTCTCCTGATTATTTTGTGGGATTTGATATTGGATCCGTCTCGCTGAATACTGTCATTCTTGATGCGAATAATAATATTTTGGAAGAACATTATGATTATGTTCATGGAAGGCCTTTTAATGTTCTGAGAGACAGGTTATCCTCTGTGATGGATAAATACTCCTCCGAAACAATTAAAGGAATTGCTTTTACTGGTACAGGAGGGAAGCTTGCTACCGGTCTTATAGGAGGAGTTTTTGTCAACGAAATAATTGCGCAAGCAACATCAACTGGCATATTGTATCCGGATGCAAAAACAGTTATTGAAATTGGCGGCGAAGATTCTAAACTTATTATTCTAGAGAAAAACCCTGAAAATGGACATTCCAGACTGGTTGATTTCGAAATGAATAGCATATGCGCTGCAGGAACAGGGTCATTCCTTGACCAACAGGCGAAAAGGATAGGTGTTCCTATAGAAAACGAATTTGGTCTGATGGCACTTAAATCTCTTGATCCTCCTAGGATAGCAGGTCGTTGCAGTGTTTTTGCAAAGAGCGATATGATCCATCACCAGCAGATAGCTACACCCCTGCATGATATTGTAGCAGGATTATGCTTTGCATTAGCCAGAAACTTTCGCAGCAATGTTGCCAGAAGTAAAGAGATCAGAAAACCTGTAGTCTTTTCCGGAGGTGTTGCAGCGAATACAGGGATGGTCAGAGCTTTCAGGGAAACTCTAAACCTCGCTGATGGTGAACTTATAATACCCGCACATCATTCGGCTATGGGTGCAATAGGCGCAGTATTTTATGCACGCACCAATAAGCTGAATATGAATCACTTCCCTGGCATTTCAAAACTTGAGGAATATCTCAACGGTGCGGCAACAGAGTTTGTAAGCCTCCCTCCTCTTAAGGAATCTTTGGCTGAGTACAGAAAAGTGGTCAATTTCGTCAAAAACGGCAAAGACAGAGTGGGCGTTTATCTGGGATTGGACATTGGGTCCCTGAGTACAAATGTGGTTCTTATAGATGAAATGCACAGGGTGGTTGCAAGACGTTATCTGCCAACTGCCGGGAAACCACTTGAAGCCATCCGGAAAGGTATGACTGAAATTTATGATGAGGTTGGCGAAGATAT
>PLMC01000045.1:0-809 GCA_003141495.1 Bacteroidales bacterium | reverse complement strand
GTGGTTGATTTTGAAATGAATAAAGTATGTGCTGCCGGTACAGGATCATTCCTTGAGGAACAGGCTGAAAAACTGAATATCAATATTGTGGAGGAATTCGGCTCCATGGCGCTAAGTTCCGATTGTCCTGTAAAACTTGGTGACCGTTGCACCGTATTCATGGAATCGGATCTTAACTCATTTATGCAGAAGGGAGCCAGAAATGAAAATCTTGTCGGGGGACTCGCTTATTCCATCGTCTATAATTATCTCCAAAAAGTAGTCGGTGACAGACGGATAGGCAATAAAATTTTCTTTCAGGGCGGTGTAACAAACAATAAAGCAGTAGTTGCTGCCTTCGAACAGGTTGTTGGAAAGAATATTATAATTCCTCCTCATTTTGATGTAACCGGAGCGATCGGTGCTGCAATACTGGCAAAAAGATCGATGACAGAAGGTCAAAAAACCAGATTCAAAGGTTTTGGTGTTCGAAATTCAAGCTATAAGGTCAGCAGGTTTGTTTGTCAGGGATGTACTAATCATTGTGAAATCAGCCGGGTGAAAATAGAAGGTGAGAAGAAATCACTTTACTATGGCGGGCGTTGTGAAAAATACGAAACCGATGACAGGAAAAAGGTAAATAATAATATCCCGAATCTTTTTGCAAAGAGAACCGAAATGTTGATGGACGGGTTTGTGGAAAAAAGCTACAGGAACTCAACTTCTATAGGAATTCCGAGAGCCCTGATGGTGTTTTATCAGCAATTTCCTTTCTGGAGAACCTTTTTTGAACAACTTGGATTTACTGTAGTCATTTCAAAAGAATCGGA
>PLMC01000086.1:14741-17080 GCA_003141495.1 Bacteroidales bacterium | reverse complement strand
TCTAAATATGAGATTTTGACTAAGTGTTAATTTATAAGGATAAGAAATCAGGAAATTTTAAAAATCAAAAACCATCCACCCAAGATTTAACTCAGATGGATGGTAGTAGCACTGTTGGTTTTCAGTGGTTCTTGATTACTTAAAGTCGAGGTGAACCATCTCAGAACAACAGCAAAGAAAATGCAGCATGACTCGACTACAAAAAAAGCCATCCAACCCAAAGATGGAGAAGGATAGCGAATCCTGGCGTTCGATTTTTTGGGATCTATTAACCTGGAAGTAAGGATAAATTTATCTGATTTTAATCTAGGGGATATCAATCAAATCCAAGATCGTTCTCAGCAATATCAGCGTAAGATCTGTGCCCTTCAAAGCAACAAGTGATAACTTATATCCATTCGAGCTTAAACTGGCTCTGATGGCTCGCTATAGGGCTTTATTCGTGCCCTTAATGTAGCCGGTTCTGCAGCACATTTTACTTTTATAGACTTCTTCGCTTTTCTTTGCTTTTCTTTATATTTAATTTTCCGAAGTTAAGAGAGCAATTCCCTGGATCACGTACAATTTTATATAGTCCAAAGGGAAGTCCGAGAATTCGATTACCTGGCTTATTAAAGGTTTCAGGTTTGAATCCTTCCTGCAAGTTAATAGCCATGACAAGTCTTTCTTACTCTGCTGCAAAGTCCAGATTTGAAAATTAACACCTCTCAACCTTTTATCAGCCTGAAAAATCAAGATTGAATCAAAAAGCCAATGACTATTTAGGATATCCCTCACATACCGGCAGCCATCTGTAAGCAATAATGGCGATTTTGCAGGATAGAGATGTTTCCAGTAGCATTCTGTCCCTGTGAACTGTCTCAGGGCTCTTTTTAACTCATATGTATTCATGATTTTGAATTTTTAATAATGAAAAAGGCTGCCAGGTACATCCAAATACCTAGCAGCCCATGTGTCATAAATCCGATAACTTAACTTATAACAGTTTCAGCTTTCTCCTTTTCCGGAAAGTATTGAAACTTTTCTGAGATTTTTACCTTCTTCCCGGTTGGAAGCTTCACCTCAAATGGGGTGCATGCAACTTTCTCAATTGAACCCGGAAGAGTTTGCCCAATAAGAGATTTTGCCAAAACATCGTCTAGCGCACATGGGATAGTTGTTTTTCGAGCTGAAACGTAGGGACGCGAGGTTGCTTTTGACTGGAGTACGACTGCATTACCTTGAAGGACCAGAACCGTATAAGGTTCGTTCGTCTTCAAGTTTGTTTTTCTTTCAAGGCCGATAATTTTTACACACATTTTACATTAGTTTAAGTTAGACATTGAATTAATTACTCTGCAGCACATGAGACTGCAAGTTTTATTTGTAATTGGTCTTGTGTTTTCGAAAATATCGGTGTTGTTAGAAAAACCAATAGGGGGTGTATGGGGTGTACCCTTTTGATTCCAGAAAAATAGCTTTCCCCCGAGAGAGGCGGTGGGGTTAAAATTATAAGTGGTGGGCTCTTCCACGAATAGGTATAAGTATTAAAAAAAAGCTACCCCCAAAAAAAAAATTCTGAAAAAATGGGAGCTTATTCATACACGGTCATTTTCCAGCTTCCCGATGTAAAATTAAGCCGGAGTCAATGGAGATAAATCATCTTAATACGAGTATGTATATAGATATGTACATAATTATATATGAACAAGATTTTAAAAAAGGTGGTCTCACTTCTACCCGGTCTCTTATCCTTATTTAAAACGATGGTAGAAAAAACATAAATAGATATTATTCTACTACTTCTTCTTCCCAAGTATTTCAACCATTCGTTCGCCATTGATCTTCTTCTCCTTAATGATCAAGGCATCCTGAAGATCATAATGCTTGGGTATTCTTTCAATCCTATAGCTACAGTATATCTCTTTAAGGATTTCTTTAACCTGGTTTCTTGAATATGAACTGCCAACTGAGAATTGACGTTTAATATCCATCTTTACCAGCTCATGGGTGTCATTATGATTGTCTACCATGCTTTTTGCATAAGTGAAATCTTTCCATACCTTCTTATAAAATCTGTACGAATCCTCAATGAGCCTGATCCATTCATGCCTGGTTGAATATGGTCCCCATTCAATTGCTCCCAGAACATTATTATCCTCAAAGTAGACAACCAAATCTTTGTATCTGACGCTTTTTGGGAGGGAAACAGAACCTATTGTTTCTCCATTTCCGATACATCCTCTTATATCAAATCCCTCCGCGTATTGTCTTCTCGTCTGCAGGATAAAATACTTATCAGCATTGAATGCACCATCATTCAGAATGTACCTGCCATCTTTGAAAAGAGAATAAGCTCT
>PLMC01000086.1:0-14727 GCA_003141495.1 Bacteroidales bacterium | reverse complement strand
CTGGAAACAGCCTGCTTTAGGTCGGTGAGCATATCAATCATCTGCCAGTTCTTGCTGGTATTGCTAACAATAATGGTCATTGCATCTTCATCTACCAGATCGATACCACAGAATCCGGAAGAGGTTAAGAACAGGTATTTTGGTAACGAACCTGACTTATATCTTTCTATTCCTGAAATTTTAACATCATTCTTCAGACTATCTCCGCAGATTATACCGCAATCCTTTTTTCCCAGTCCGGCTTCCTTGATGACTTTCGTGATCTGGTTCACAGTGTTCATGAAAATGATCACCTTACTAAAAGTTTTTTCTGAAACGGTCATTGTTCCTTCACGGTTAAGCGGGATGAGGAATTCTTCACATAAGGATCTGAATGGATACGTTCTTTCGCATATTATTGGAGTTGCTTTCACAGTATTGTTCCAGGTAATTTTTATTTGGTCGATATCACGTACCCATGAAGGAAGGTATTCCACCGGAAGAGGAGTAGCACTTACAAAACTGACTGTATCCCTATACCGTAAGGCTATATCCAGTAGCCGGTCGACTACGGCAGGTCTCTGCTTGGTTATAGGAAGAAGCATATTCGATTCATCTATTACCAGGTGACAGTCAGGTAAAAGATATTCCAGCTTTGGGAGACTGTCATAAGTACAGATGAATTTTTTAATCGATGCTTTTTTAATATAATCCTGGATTTCTGAAATACTTGTATCTCCCCAAACTGGCAATATGGAGTGATTACTTCTTTCATTCGGATATTGATCAGCTTTGTTCAATGCAAGAGTAATAGTTGGCACTGCAAGTACCACGTTCCTATTATTCTCCAAGGCGACAGTAGTCATGCCGCATGCACAAATGCTTTTATCTATATATCCTGAAGGAATAACGCTCATTGATTCTGATGCAAACTCAGTATCATAATTAAATAAAATCTGTTTCATTTTTCGTGTAATCTTAAATCTGTTAATACTTATTTGATATAGGGGGCAGTTTTTGTGTCAAAACCCACCTTTATATATACTTTTTCAGAAATATTGCCCCCAGAACTGAAAAAAAGAGTCTTCGTAAAAGACTGTTTCACTGGCAAGCTTATTTGATTAAATATTTATAAGTTAGCTTTCAATATTTCAAAGGAATATTTAGCAGTAACTAAGGTGAACTTCAATACCTATATTATAGTAGAATGTCTTGAAGATAACAACCTTATTATGATTGTTTTATAATATTTATTGAGAATCTTGCCGGTTTCAAAAATGACTGATCGAAAGTTTCATTTCAGAAGCCCGGTTCATTTGATGTTATTATAGTAATAACAGACTTGGATAGCAACATTCTTATCTTATGAAATGGCACAAAAACTACACCCTAAACTACATTATAGTTGATTAAATTGGAATCATGCCATGTTCTCAATGATATTCTCAAATCCGTCAAGATCTGAAATCGACATGGACAACGAACTATGGATTGATTATGGTTTATTTTGCTATAAATCTATACATTTGATTGGGTATATTTGACCATTAATGTAAGTAAAGCTTTTTTGTTCTCTGGTATATGGGATAATCATTTACTACATCCAATGTTACATCCAATATATCAATAATATCTTGTAACATATTGTATATCAAATATAGATTTAGTCGCCCCGGGATCACAAAAAGGCGCTGAAAGGCGCCTTTTTAAGTTAAATGCAAAACCGGCACAACCATCTAACCTGCCACAAAACTGATGTTGACAACTTTGTTGAACATATTTTGAATTTATATGTTTTACAGCATTCTGACTTGTTTTTAATTTTTTTCAAATTAAGAACGTGGAGACCGGAAACCACTAAAAACGGGGCGAAACTGAAAAGCCATACGAGTAATGGAAATCAAAATTAAGCAAAGTGAAAATAATCAAGATGATTTCAGCATCATTAATATTGGGAATATTACTGACGTTGAGCACTAATGTGTATGCACAAGACCCTGTGAAAGCAGCACAGAATGTCTATAAGAAAGTTCTCCTTGAAAACGATCAGGTACGGGTGTTACAGGTTGAATTTGCTCCTGGTGAAATAGCAGCATGGCATCAGCATCCTAATCATGTAATCTATGCTTTGACTGATGGTAAACTTGAGATTACTGATAAAGGCAAGCCGGCAAATGTTCTCGACATAAAAGCTGGCGATACAATGTATCTGCCTGCAGTGACGCACATGGCAAAAAACATCGGGACAACTACTGTTAAACTGATTGTGACGGAATTAAAACCTGCTATGAAGAATTAGCAAGCATTTTTATTCTTAAATTTTAAAGAAGCAGCCTGAATATCGGTTGCTTCTTTTTATGTCTGTATCTCGGCATAACGTTTAGCCATTTCGGAACATTTAATCCATTCGAAGTCAGATCCAAATACTTTTTGTATCCGTTCTACGAGGGCAATTAGTCCTTCCAGTCCAAGTTCGGTACCCTGCGTGTAAAGTGATTGCCAGTGAGTTACTATTACAACAGGGAAACCTGAATCAATCAGATTGAGGATCCTCCCTGTTTTTCCATTGGGTGATACAAGCCGGTCGATACCATCCTTAATAAATTTCGTCCGGTCCTTTTTGTCAGGAAGATCCATTGACCAGAAAATGTCTCCTGCATTTGCTGGCACACTAACCACAACTTGACCACGTTCAGTGTTTTTGTACTTCACATTGCACTGATACGGTTTCTCTTTATCAGATGCGGCATACAGGAAGTACCAGGTAAGCTTCCGTTTATAGATATTCCACTGTGAATCGGCAAGTGATTCCGCATATTTATCTTCAACATCTATACCCGATACCCATGGTGAGGTGATTCCGGTAGACTCTATTCCGACATTTTTCAGAATCTGGAAGGCCAGGGTAAAGTACTCAACTATCTCTTCCTTTGATGCCTGTGTGATCCATGTATCCTCGTACATATGACGGCGGTAGTTTCCGGTTTTAAGATCATATGAGCTTAAATGGGTCAGAAACTCAGGAGTAATATCAAACCGTGGAGCAACCTGTTCGCGTATCTGTTTTAGAAATTCCAGCAGATGATCCTGAGGTACACGTTTAAGTGACTGGTCTATACGCCCGAGGCAACTCGGCATTGGTATAACCGTAAACTTTCCATGAAGGTCAAACCGGTTAAAAGTATCTGCTACTCGTCTGGTAAATTTTGCAGGTACAAGGAATGGAGTCTCGTAACCGGGTAGCTCATAGAAAAGAGGATCAACAGGTGATCCATCGTCAATGATTAATGAAAAAGGTATTTTCCCGGTGAGGCCGTGACCTGATTCATCATTAGCGTTATCTGGCTGAGTTGATGCCATAACCTTTCCGATTGAGCTTGATAAAACTCCTGCGACCATGCCTCTTCCGGCATATTTTAAAAGTGTTCTGCGGCTCATTTTAGTCATAGATTCTATTTTATGACATTACCATTCGTAAAATTAATTATTATATTAAATACTTTATTCAATAAGAAAAATGGTTTTTCTCTGAGGTCTTCAGTGAAATCCTCTGTGGCTCTCTGTGTAACTAAAAACTAATAACTTACTCAACTTGGGCCGCTTGGGCGGGAGAGTAACCCGGAGAAGCACCCCTTATCCCGATCTATCGGGAGAGTTGCACAGAGATGAATATGTTTAAATCTAATCCACGGAGGGGATGAGAGTACGAAATTAACAGTATATAAATTTAAATCTTTAATCCCTCAGAATCTCGATCATCTCCAGGATTGCTTCGGTATCTATCGAATCTTTGATAGGAGATAAACCGAGAAGTGGCCTGACTTTATTCAGATCGTCACCGGTAACTAGATCTTTACCAATTATTATATTATAAATAAAAGCCGATTTCAGTGTATTAGCTTTTGCCCTGAAGGTATGCGGGCTATTCCGGGCTGGGAAAATATGGACAAATCTTTGAGGATTATTATGATATTTAAAGGTCCACTGCGAACCGTCTGATAAGCTGATGATTCTGAAGCATTTAATATTTGTCCCGGTCCATGCAGAGTAACGCTCCCTTCCGGAAATGTTATTCTGTCGGAGAAATTCTTTTGCTTCCATGCATATACTGCTGATTGATAATATACCTGTATAGATATCCATCACTGATGTTCCGAGATGCTTAAGATCTTTAGTGAGTAAATTAAGATCAGAGCCGGTATTATCAATATTGTTATTAATGAATTCTTTTATAAATCCTATATGGTGTTTTAATGGATTGAATAAAAAAGGTTCAGGTATTTGATAATCAGTATTCATAACATTCTTTACAAAGATAAATCAAACATGAGTAAAAAAGAAGAATGATTTATGTCCTTTATCCTGATATTTATAATGGATTATCATTGAATCAAAAAAAATCACTCTTAAACTGAATCTGGCAAATCCTGAAATAATCATTTCTTAAACCATTATTTAGCCGATCGACACTTGGTTAGAGAACCGGCGACTTGCGCTGGCTTTTGAAGTAAGTGCACACAATGGTAAACTTTTGGTTTGCAGTATAGATTTGAAAGACATATCTGAGAACAGGCTGGTTTCAAAACAACTCTTGTTATCTGTTTTGAATTACATGAACAGTGAGGTCTTTAACCCTCAGGTTGACCTCTCTTGATTCAGTTGAGGACAAACTTACAGGATTTGATTGTGTAGCTGATGATTATGTGGTGAAGTCATTTAGTTTTCAGGGACTTTTTGCACGTATAAAGGCTTTGATAAGGAGAAACAAGGAATCTGTTGTGGCTCCTGTTTTAAAGGTCCTCGATCTTGAACTGGATTATCAGAACAGACGGCAGGATTATTTAGAGGCATTCTGGAAACTTGTCAACTGGGCAATGATAGAAAAACGTTATAATGAATTTTCCGGAAAAACGGTTTAGTTCAATTATAGAATAGATTAAATACAGCGTAAAGATCAGTCACAGGTTACAATGTTGGAAAGTTTACGGGAGTATGAACATTAAAACAAACCTCTTATTCATACCTCAGAGCATCTATCGGATCGAGGCTGGCCGCTTTTCTTGCAGGGTACCAGCCAAAAAACACTCCGATGACAGTACATACAGCAAATGACAGGACCTCGGAACTTGGCAAAACAACTATAGGCCACGACATGGCGGCGCCTATAATTTTAGATGCCGCTATACCCAGCAAAATTCCGATCACACCTCCTGTAATACTCAACAAAATTGATTCGGTAAGGAACTGCAATAAAATATCGAATCCTTTGCCACCGATTGCCATACGCAGACCAATCTCCCTCGTACGCTCGGTAACGGAAACATACATTATATTCATGATACCAATACCTCCTACAAGAAGAGAAATTCCGGCTATCGCTCCGAGCAATATAGTAAGAATATTACTTACCGAACTGAAGGTGGATAGTAATTCCGTCTGGTTCCTGATTGTAAAGTCATCCTGATCGGATGCTCTGATTTTATGCTGTCTGCGAACTGTTTCTTCGATCTGCGTTGCGGCATCTGCAGTTGATTTAGAATCGATGGCTGAAGTATAGATACTCTGAACCCAGGTGATTGCAAGTACTCTTTTCTGGACTGTTGTATAAGGCGCAAGTATTAAATCATCCTGGTCCTGTCCGAAAGTATTTAGCCCTTTAGAATCAAGTACCCCGATTACCAGAAATGGTATTTTTTTGAATCTTATAACCTGCCCGACCGGATCTGCCCCTTCACCAAATAAATTTTTAATTACTGTTTTTCCCAGGACGCAAACTTTGGAAGCTCCGCTTAGTTCAGAAGCAGTAAACATTCTGCCGTTAGTGATTGACCGTTCCCTTATCTGCAGGTAACTCTCATTTTCTCCATAAAGTGATGTTGGCCAGTTTAATGCTCCAAAAACTGCCTGTCCGTTACCCCTCACTTCGGGGGTGGCTGCAAGTACGGCAGGGCAATCTGATAAAATTGCAGTAACATCTGTTTCTTTCAGACTTTGCATAGTTGAAGCTCCGAACTGGACTCCACCTCTCTGCTGGGACCCTGGTACCACAGTAACAAGATTTAATCCCATTCCGGCTATCTGTTGCTGTATGCTGAGTTTAGATCCCTGACCTATTCCAAGCATAGCAATAACCGATGCGACTCCTATAATAATACCAAGCATTGTCAGAAAAGCCCTGAGTTTATTTCTTAACAGGGCATTCATTGCAATTTTTAAAAGATTTCTAATACTCATTGTTCATGTGTTTACTAATCGGCTTCTGGTATACTGGCTAGCATTTCGAGCGCGTTAATTCTGTCTTTTACTTCATACTCTCTCAAAATGACGCCATCTTTAAAAATTATATTTCGGCTTGCACATCTGGCAATATCCGGTTCATGAGTCACGAAGACAATTGTTTTACCTTTGTTATTCAGATCCTGAAAAAGGGCCATAATCTCATAAGATGTACGGGTGTCGAGGTTTCCAGTGGCCTCATCGGCAAGAATCACAACAGGGTCATTAACAAGCGATCTGGCAATAGCAACTCTCTGTTGCTGACCTCCTGAAAGCTGGTTAGGTTTATGATGCATTCTGTCAGAAAGCCCTACTGATACAATCGCCGCTTTGGCTCGCTCTATTCTTTCCTTCGTTTTAATTGTTTTATTGTACATCAGGGGTAATTCAACATTGTCCAACGCACTTGTTCGCGGGAGAAGATTGTACGTCTGAAAAACAAAACCGAGTTTCCTGTTCCTGAGACCCGACAGTTCGTTTTTACTAAGTGAGGAAATACTGATTCCGTCAAGAATATATTCTCCTTCAGTAGGTTTATCAAGACATCCTATTATGTTCAGCATCGTTGATTTTCCCGAACCGCTGGCTCCCATAATAGCTACAAATTCGCCTTCATTTACAACCATATCAACCCCTCTGAGCGCGTGGACTGTCACTTCTCCTACATAATAATCTTTTTTCAGCTTTATTATTTCAATCAGCTTTTTCATAAAAGTGGTATCAATATTATCGTCCTCTTCCGCCTCCTGGTCTTGTTGGCATAAACGGATTTGTTGTTGCTGCCGGCGCTGCAGCAGCTGTTGCTTTACTGGCCAGACTCATGGAAAGAATCACTTCATCTCCTTCTTTAAGACCAAATTTTATTTCAGCATTACTACCGTCTATAGCTCCCGTTGCAACACGGACTCGACGAACCTTATCTCCTTCTTTTACCCAGACAATGACCGGTTTTTTCCCCGTTTGACCACCTGCCTGGAATCCTCCGCCGGGGTTAGATTGGTTCGCTGCAGTTCCAGGTGCGCTACCAGTCCCAGGTGCGCTACCAGTCCCAGGTGCGCCACCAGTTCCAGGTGCGCCACCAGTTCCAGGTGTACCACCAGTTCCAGATGTTCCTCCTGGTCCACCCGTACCTGCAGGTCTGCCAGCTCCCCCGGTTCCCTGTCTCTGTCCCATCGGATTGTTCTTCATGTACTCAGCTAAAAATGCTGCGTCAGGGGTAAATCTCAGGGCTTTTCCCGGAATTATCAGGACGCTGTCTACTTTTTGAACGAGCACAGTTATATTTGCTGTCATCCCGGGCATCAGTTTCTTCTCAGGATTAGGCGCGTTCACTATTACCGTATAAGTGACCACGTTTGAAGTTACTACCGGTTGTAATCTTATTTGCCTTACAGAACCCTTGAAAGTTTCATTTGGATAGGCGTCGACAGTAAAATCGACAGGCTCATTAGTCCTCACCTGACCAATATCTGCCTCATCAACGTTGGCTTGTACCTGCATCTGTGTCAGGTCATTGCCGATAGTAAAAAGGTTTGGAGTACTGAAACTTGCAGCAACCGTCTGTCCCTGATCGACAGCGCGGTTCAGGATGACTCCGACTATTGGAGAATAGATGGAAGCGTAGTTAAGGTTAACAATAGACTTGTCATAACCGGCCTGCGCGGTTTTCAGGTTTGCCCGAGCTTTATCGTAACTGTATTTGACCTGATCATAATCAGCCTGGGCTACGAGTTTCTTATCAAGTAATGCCTTGTATCTTTCGTAAGTTGCTGTCTGAAATTCAACTTCGCTTTTTGCATCATCAAGAGAGGCCTGTGCCTGTTGCACCTGTGTTTGTAAAGGTGTTTTATCCAATTCAGCCAGTAATTGTCCCTTCCGAACGTTTGAATTGAAATCCACATATATTTTATTGATAACTCCTGAAACCTGCGTACCTATTAAGACAGTGGTATCAGCTTCAACAGTTCCGGTGGCTGTAATTGTATTTATTATGGAACCTTTTTTAACAATTGCAGTTTCAAAAGAATACTCTTTTGTTCCTTTCTTGCATGAGCCGGCTAAGATGACTTCCATTGCAATTATTGCGACAATTATCGTCTTTGTAATTTTTCTTCTGCTCTTCATTATAGTTCTGATTATTTAATTTTTTAATTATTCTTATTATTGAACGACAAAGGCTGACCTGCATAAAAATCAAGTATTTTGTAGCTAAAGATCAATGCATATTTTGACTGAAGAAAAGTACTTTGAGATGTAATAAAAGTTGTTTTTTGAATCAGATAATCAACCGAGCTCATAATACCCTGATTATACTTTTCAGAAGCAACATCATATGATTCCTTTACTGCCTGATAAGCTTCAACGCTTGCTTCATACTCAATCTGGTTTGAGACAACATTCTGACATGCCTGTTCAATAGCCTTCCTGAGAACATCCTTTGTGTTTAGTTCATTCAGTTCAGCATTGTTTAAGTTCAGGTTTGCTACTTCAACTGCGGTCCTGACCTGCCTGTTCTGATATATGGGAATTGAAGCTGAAAGTCCTATTGACGGGCTGATATTGTTTTTAAACTGATCCCCGAATGTAGTTCCCGGTCGATAACTCGTTGAATAACTTGTTTGATAACCTGAATATGAAGTTGATACGCCGGCATTCATAGAAAGAAATGGGTAATAATTGGCCTTTGCAAGATCAATGCCGAATTGAGTGCTTTTTTTGACAAGCTCGGCATTTTTCACTTCCGGTTTTATCCCCAGTGCAGTCTGATAAATTTCTACAGGATCAGGTATCCGTTTCTGATTGATAAGACTGTCAAGATTTGGGTGCTGTATCTGAAAGCCACTGGTTATAGGAAACTCCATTATCTGCATAAGTGCTATCCTGTTAATGGCCAGCTGGCTCTGGGCTGTCGCCAGAGTTTGTCTTTCCGTAGCCAACTGCGATTTTACCTGTAGATAATCTGAATTTGCTATAGCGCCTAGCTTCAGTCTCTCACCTGCCAGGTTCAGTTGTTCTGCCAATGAAGCAATCTGATCTGTATCGTTTTTCACCTGTTCCTCGGAATAGAGAACCTGGAGATAGGCGTTTAGCACATTAAGACTCACAGTTTCTTTAATGACTTCAATATTATATTGAGAAGCTTCATAATTTGTTTCAGTTTGCTTTACATTAGTACGGATCTTGGATCCGTTATAGATTGTCATTGCAGAACTGGCAGAAATATTTACTCCGTCGGTTCCTTTGAAAGTAGTAGTTCCTGTTGAGGAATTTACAACATTGTTCCAGTTGTAACTTTGTCTTGCGGAACTATTCAGATAAGGATGCCATGATGCTCTTGCCTCCAACAGGTATTCATTGCTTATGCTGCTGCTGACCTTAGCTTGTTGCACCTGTATATTCTTCTCAAGTGCATATTGTATACAATCATCAACTGACCAGACTTTGGTCTGTGCATTTAAATAAATTCCGCTTGTCAGGCAAAACAAACAAGATATTATAAACGATGATAGTCTTATTCTCATTTCTTCTTTTTTTGATCTATAATATTTATGGGTGCGCCAAGGCTAAAATTCCTGCTAATATTTTATTATCATTCGGTATGTTAACCACCTGTGTTTTTAAATTCTTTTATTAATGACATAAGTAATTATAGTTTTATTCCAGTCTCGGCATATAAGCTATAAATATTAACTTTATTTAACATATATAACAACTTTAACAAAGTAGTAAAAGAAAGGTTTAGACTCTATAAAACAAAAAGTAATTATTGAAGCATATCCAACTATTTAAGTAGATAATTAATTCGATTTATTCAACAATATTTGCTTTAATACTCGGTTAATATTAAACAGAAGTCGTGCCCCGAATGTATTAAATTTATATATTAAACCGGAAATATGAAAAAACTGAAATCCTATTATTTACTTATAATTGTTATTGTAATCTTAGTTTCTTTACCGAGCTGTTCCAAAAGCAGCACTGATTCAAGTTCATTATATACTCCTACGAGTGCTGATGTCACTTCAAATGCAACATTGCCAGAATTACAACAGGGTCGCACTCTGTACATAAATAATTGCGGAAAGTGTCATGGACTTTATTCCCCTGATAGTTATTCTTCAACCGAATGGAAGAGCATTATGAACAATATGGCTCCGAATACCGGTATGTCGGCTTCTGAAATTCTTCTGGTGACCAAGTATGTTACCAGGGGGAATTAGCATCTATCTATTTTCTCTTGTTCTTGTGTTTAAACATTCGGTTGGAGATTCCTCTTTCTATCGCCATATAGATTTACTCTATTAAAATTTTTGGAAAACTGTCCTCGAATTATCTGACATCTGCAATTCCGCCGTCAGTGAGGAGTCTCCAGGGATATGATTATTGATAGCAGATACTTACATAATTTAATTAGAGACTAGTCAGGAAGTATTTATTTTTTTCTATAATTTCGTACAGTTCCTTAAATACATTAAGGAGAAACAAGAAATGCCTAATCTGTTATTAATATCAAATTCAATAATAAATATATCTATGAACTTACGAATATACTTCTTCAGATTTTTTAAATTTGTTGTTTCTTCTCCATCGTTATTATGGTGCCTTGGACTAAACCTGTTTGTATTAACTATTAACGGTCAATCTGTTACCATAGATGGACACCCGGATGGTAAACGATTTGATGGGATCGGAGTTGTGCATGGGGGCGAAGTGACATCCTCTGCAAATTGTTTCGCATAAATCAGATAATTAAAATATCAGGAGGAACACTATGATCAGAATAATGAAATCCAGGAAATTTACGTGGATGATATCCACCGGATTTGTAATTGTATTTTTGGAAATCAGTACAGCCTTTGGACAGGTTGGAACAGAAATGATGCCGAAGATTGTCGAGAAGAATGGACGTCATGCTCTTCTTGTTGACGGACAACCATTTTTTATGCTGGGTGGACAGGCACATAACTCCAGTGGCTGGCCTGGAATGCTGCCGAAGGTATGGTCTGCTGTTAAAGCATTGAATGCCAATACTCTTGAAGTTCCGATTTACTGGGAACAGATTGAACCCCAGCCGGGTAAATTCGATTTTTCACTGGTAGATACACTTCTTAAGCAAGGGCGTGAACATAAAGTACATCTGGTGCTTCTGTGGTTTGCTACCTGGAAAAATGGCAGCAGTCACTATATGCCGGAATGGATGAAGCATGAACCAACGAAGTATCCTAATATTACCGGCATGAATGGTAATCCTGTCGATTCGCCTTCACCACATACACAGGCCGCTATGGAATTCGACGCAAAGGCTTTTACAGCAGTGATGGGTTATTTGAAGAAAGCAGACCTGCAACATACTGTTATTATGGTACAGGTGGAAAACGAACCCGGAGCATGGGGTAGCGTACGCGACTATTCCCCTATTGCCCGGAAGTTATTTGAGGGTCCTGTTCCGGATGAACTGCTAAAGCCTGAAGTACTCAAATCATTAAAGAGACCGGTTGATGCAAAGGGAACCTGGAGTGAAGTATTCGGAAACGATGCCGATGAATACTTCCATGCATGGTCAGTCGCACGGTATATCGGATATGTCGCAGCGGCAGGTAAGGCAGTTAATCCTTTGCCATTGTATGTTAATGCAGCGCTGCGTGATCCGATCAGCAACCCCAGTGCCTCAACATACGAAAGTGGTGGTGCAACTGACAATGTGATCCCGATATGGAAGGTGGCTGCTCCGGCAATCGACTTAATAGCTCCGGATATTTATCTTTCAGGTACTGATACTGTGCTTAAAGTAATTGAATTGTATAACAGGCCCGATAATACGTTGTTTGTGCCTGAGACTGGGTCCAGTGCAGAATACGCAAAATATATGTATGAAGTGATGGCTCACGGTGGTATTGGTTTTTCTCCATTTGGAATTGACGATAATGGACAGGGTGAAGGAGAAGCCGAGATTGCAACACGTCTGGCGCCGCTTTCGCAGGAATATGCTATGGCAGTCCCAATGATGAGGGAACTGGCAAAATGGGGTTTTGAAGGCAAGATCAAAGCTGTTGTTGAACGCGAGGATCATGCTGATCAGACTATTGATCTTGGTTCATGGCAGGCTATTGTAAGTTTTGGAGCTGCCGGATGGCGCACAGCGCAAACCAATAAACGTCCGATTGGCAAAGCTATGATAGTCCAACTGGGTGATAACGAATTTGTATTGATCGGAACACTCTGCCACTTCACATTTAAGCCCCTAGGAGCCAACTCGGGAAAAGCATGGCAATACCTGAAAGTTGAAGAGGGTCAATATGAGAATGGAACATTTAAGCTCTTACGCATCCGTAATGGTGACGAAACCGATTGGGGTGGACCTCGCATTGGTGCCATACCAACAGTATTGCATACAACACTGACTTTAAGATAATAATGAGTTACTCCGGATTTCTATCTTTAAGTACTATTAAGGCAACTTCGGAAGATAGCTTTTTAATAATCGTATTTCTTCTTTAATCGACAATTGAAATCACGAAACATTTTTCATTTGTTCATCAAAAGCAAAAAACACTGTAATATGGTTATTCTAATTACCTTTATAACTTCCTTTAAGTTTTTTAGTTAACATTAATAAACATCAAAATTATGACAGTAATAGTAGTAGGTATAATAATTCTCATTATAGGATTTGTAGCTGCCAAAGCGGATGAACCGATGTTGCGCAAGTACAGATCGATGATCAAAACAGCCGGTGTTATTGTAATCCTGATTGGAATGTCAATTGCATGTGTTGTTCAGGTTGAACCCGGACAGGTAGGTGTACAGAAATTGTTTGGGAAAGTGAGCAATAATATCCTTGAAAGCGGATTAAATATTATTAATCCATTGGTACAGGTAGTTATGTTCGATGTCAGAACCGAAAATTATACAATGTCAGGTATACAGGATGAAGGAGCTAAGCAAGGAGATGATGCCATTCGTGTGTTAACAGCAGATGGACTCGAAGTGGTTATTGACCTTACAGTCCTGTACAAAGTTATCCCCACAGAAGCACCCAGGATTCTCAAAGAGGTTGGAACCGATTACCGGAATGTACTTGTTCGTCCTATTTGCAGAACAAAAATCAGGGATAATGCTGTTTATTATGATGCTGTTGCACTTTACTCCACTAAAAGAGATGAATTTCAGTCCAAGATCTTTGCAACAATTGAAACAAACTTCAAAGACAGGGGTTTACTGCTGGAACAGCTTTTAGTAAGGAATATCACTCTGCCTGCCTCCGTAAAGGCCTCTATCGAATCAAAAATAAACGCGGAACAAGATGCACAAAAAATGCAATTCGTTCTTCAAAAAGAAACCCAGGAAGCTCAGAGAAAAAGAGTTGAGGCACAGGGTATTGCCGATTATCAGAAAATATTAAGCACCGGGCTTAGTGATAAGCTGTTGCAGTATGAAATGATTAAAGCCATTACTAATTCGCCTAATGCTAAACTGATCTTCATGACAAACGGGAAAAACCTTCCAATGATGGTAGATAGTAAATAGCCAAAAGCCTGTTTTAATCTAATCAACAGGATGGAATGTAGAAATGAAAAGTCCGAAAGAGACAAATCGAGGTTCTTACTGACTTTTTGCCTGGAAGGGCCAAAGAATTGATTTTCATGTAAAACATCATGATATTTATTATAGTTGTTGAACATGCTATTACCTTTTTGGTACTTTTACCAACCAGATGGGACTGGATTTACAACGATATAACATTCTTGAAAAATCACTTTATCACTTTAGTTTCCTGAGGGATATTAAAGTGCATGGGATTTATTTTAATAGTTTTGTGAAGTTTTTAAATCTCTATTGTTTCATCAGGAAGGAACATGCTCACGATTTTTACTCTGTTATTTTATTCACTAAAGGGAACGGAAGCATATTAATTAACAATGACAGATACCCCGTTAAACCTAAAACAATTTGTATTGTTGCTCCCAACCAGATGCATTCATTTGACGACCTTGGAGATGTAGAAGGAACGATCTTTTTCTTTTGTCAGGATTTTTATGTTGAAGAATTCAGTTTTTTACGACTGTTAAATGTGTTTTCATATACATCACAGACAGGCACTAATGTGTGTAATCCGTGTATAGATCTATCAGACAATGAGTTTGGCCCTATAAATACAGTATTAAAATCAATAAAGAGCGAATACGACTTGTATACTCCATCCAATAATTCCGCAGTTATCATCCGTTCACACTTGAATATCATGCTGTTAAAGCTTTCTGAGTTGTATGAAACCAAATCCGGGAAATCAAATAATAATGAAAGCATCCTCATCCACTCTTTGTCGCAGCTTGTAGATTCGTACTTTATAAAAGAACAACATTTAGGGTTTTATACTTCGGCATTTAATATCTCCGAAAGCCAGTTGAACGATGTCTGCCATAAGCATTATAATTGCGGGATGAAAAAGATACTTCAAAACAGACTGATGCA
>PLMC01000134.1 GCA_003141495.1 Bacteroidales bacterium | reverse complement strand
GCAATTCTGAGCTGATGTTTCCCTGCTGCTGCGAGCACTTCACCTATAGTATTATCCGCATTATCTTTCGGATAAATGATATGCAGACCTTTAAAGGTAGCATCATAAGGCGTCATAGTGCAATAATACAAGGGAATGGTCCTCATGCCATTCTCAGGCATATCTTTCTGAGTCAGTGCAATTGTCAGTTCCTTTGCCCTGTCATTCCTGAAATTGAAAAAAATGATTACGTCACCTTCTTTTACTAAACCTACAGGGCTGCCATAATTATCAGTAACCACAATCGGTTTCATGAATTCATCAGTAACTCCGGCATTATAGGATTCCTGCATACCATCGATAATATTATCGGTTGTAGCTCCTATTCCGCTTACTATCAGATCGTAAGCCTCTTTAACTCGTTCCCATCTCTTATCACGGTCCATTGCATAAAATCTTCCAATAAATGAAGCGACTTTCCCATTTGATTTTTTCAGATGATCCAGAAGATTCTTCATAAAGCCGATTCCACTTCGGGGATCTGTATCCCGCCCATCGCCAAATCCATGAATGAATACATTTTTTAGCCCGTAATCCATTGTCATATCGCACAGGTAATAAAGGTGTTTATCAAGAGAATGGACACCTCCGTCGGACAATAACCCCATAAAATGAACTTGTTTGTTATTATCACGTGCATAAGAAAATGCATCAGTCAGGACTTTGTTTTTTTTGATATCGCCTGTTTTGCATTCCTTGTTTATTTTAACCAGATCCTGATATATAACTCTTCCTGCACCGATATTCAGATGACCCACTTCAGAATTTCCCATCTGTCCTTCGGGTAATCCTACATCTTCTCCTGATGCATGAAGCCTTGAATTGGGATAATTGTTTTTATAGTATGTAAGGTTTGGTGTGGGTACCTGGCTTATCACATCTGCTTTGGAACCATCGCCTATTCCCCAGCCATCGAGTATCATCAGTAAAGTCTTTTTGCTCTTCATTATCTTAAAACTAAATAAATATTAAACAAAAATAAAGTACCCTTGTTCAGGGCACTAATCGGGCACAAATTTAGTTAAAATTGCCCATGCATACAAATAGTAGATAAAAACCAGATTACGGGATATCTGTAGTATTAGATCCGACTGAAAAGCAATAATTTAGCAACAGGAATTATGAGATCTGAGTATTTCAAATCAATGCGAATTCCTGCGTACAATAATGATAATTTGATTCTCTGGTTTTTATTTCAGGAGAATCATTTTTTTCACTACTGATCTGTTGCCATTCATTAGCTTACAGATGTATGTTCCGGGGAATAAGCCAGATGCATCCCATTCTATTGAGTAGGATCCAGCAGCCATCTGTTTATTCACAAGTGTTTTTATTTCTCGTCCCATATGATCAAACACCTTCAACGTAACCAAACCCGATTCCGTAACATTATACCCTATTGTGGTAGACATACTGAATGGGTTTGGATAATTATACAGCAACGAATAATCGTCAGATTTTACCGCCTTCTGATCAAAAATGCCTGTTTGAATTTTAGATATTTCAACCACAGACACAAGATCAATCCATATCGGAACAGTCGATTGTCCAAGGAAAAATTCAAGTCTAGCCTGATCATTCACTCTGAGAGTTATAGTGTCTGTGAAACTTTGAACTACGCTGGTTATAGTATGTGGTTTGCTTAGATACATAGTATATGGCGATGCAGCTTGCTGAATTGCAAGAGAAATGATCTTATTTGATCCTGCTTTTGCTTTGAATGTAATCTGATATTTGCATCCGTTATGAATTGAAAGCCACTGCCAGAGATCAATATGCCAGTCAGTTCCGGTGACCTGGGAAATATCAACTTCACATGATTTTCTTCCGGAAATGAGAGAGCTCGAATCAATTTTCATTGCAGCCACTGCACCTGTGGCATAGGTTGAGAGAGTCCAGTTCCTGGTTCCATTATCAAACTCGCCGTTAATAACTTTGCTAAGCGATGATGGAATTGTAACCTTCAGTTTTGCAGTCTTCTGACTTTCATTCCCTGCTCGATCCATAGCGGAAACCGCATAGGTGATTGTATCTCCGGCAATGACATTTTTATCGGAATAAGGAAAAGCAATTGAGTAATCGGACATTACTCCACGTTTGTAAATAATATAATGCGAAAGACCTGACGGATCAGTTACCGGATCCCAACTTAGTTGAAGAGGATAACCGAGCGAGGTTACTGAAATAGCACCTGGTATAGCAGGTGCTGTATTGTCTGATATGCCTAATGTTTTACGGAAAGCACTCTCGGTAGATGCATGGAGATACTCTACTGAATCCATTTCTCCGTCAAAAGCGCTGCTTACAACTGTGTTCTGCTCCAGCCTGGCATCTCCCCAGGTTGCCCATTCCGGATATTGTGCCCAGTTCCAGTTGATATAAGAAAATGCTTTCACTTCACGATGTGCATGGATGAATGCAAAAAACGGCGCGAACCATTGATTCCAGCTTGTCTGACCATTCAATACTCCAACACTCCGGGGAGTGGTTTCACCTATGAGGACTGGTTTTTTATGAACACTTGCACTGTCGAGAAATTTCTGGGCAGTGATATCTGTGAAATGACTTGCGGAGAAAAGGTTGAGCGACCACCAATCTACATACGCGTCTCCGGGATAATAATCTGTAAAGTTTGGCAC
>PLMC01000053.1 GCA_003141495.1 Bacteroidales bacterium | reverse complement strand
TCAGCTCATGGTGACCGTGAATTTGGTTTTATAGGTGCAAGGATGAGGCTGAACAGAAAAGTGGTTGTTGGTCATTATGAAGATACTGAAGCTATCGATCGTATCGCTGTATGGGTGAGAGCTGCAGCAGCTTATAATGATGCTCTTAGCATGAAAGTCGCAAGGTTCGGAGATAATATGCGCGATGTAGCCGTTACAGAAGGAAACAAAGTTAGCGCCCAGATGAAGATGGGATATTCTGTTTATGGTTACGGTATTGGAGACCTGGTTAAATGTGTAAATGAGGTATCGCCATCTGCAATTAAAAAGTTACTGGCTGAGTACGGTTCAGAATATAATCTTACCAAAGCAGTTGCTGCTTCCGACACATTAAAAGAAGCTGCAAGAATTGAAATAGGGATGGAGAATTTCCTGAAGGCCGGTAATTTTAAAGCTTTCACAACAACATTCGAAGATCTTTATGGTCTGAAGCAGCTACCTGGTCTCGCTGTTCAACGTCTAATGGCAAAAGGATATGGTTTCGGTGCAGAAGGTGACTGGAAAACNNACCTATCATTTCGATCCTAAAGGGATGAGAGTTCTTGGAGCTCACATGCTTGAGGTTTGCCCGACAATTGCTCTGGCAAAACCAACTGTTGAAGTTCATCCTCTGGGCATCGGCGGGAAAGAGGACCCTGCCAGACTTGTTTTCAAAACTGCTCCCGGCAATGCCATAAATGTCTCTGTAATTGATCTGGGGAACAGGTTCAGAATGATAGTTAATGAGGTTGAAGTCGTTAAATGTCCCGATATGCCGAATCTTCCTGTAGCAAGTGTGCTCTGGAAACCTCTTCCTGATCTGAAGAAAGGTGCAGCTGCCTGGATATTGTCCGGAGGAGCTCATCATACGGGGTTCAGCACTGCAATTAATTCTGAATACCTTGAGGATTTTGCAGGGATGATGGGAGTTGAATATGTACTTATCGGAGAGAAGTGCGATTTATCCTCCTTAAAAAATGAACTAAGGTGGAACGATGTTTATTATCAAATTTCCGGAGGGATAGTGTAACTTTTAAAAGTGATATTTTTAAAAGTGACCTGAAACTTTTTTTAAAATGAATATCTATCCAAACAGTCGCAAGCATCTTCTTGCAGTTGACTGTATTATATTTGGTTACGATATCCTTGAAAAGGAGATTAAACTACTTCTTTTTAAACGTATTTTTGAACCGGCTAAAGGGAGATGGTCACTTGCAGGTGGATTTGTTGACCCTGATGAAAGTCTCGATGAGGCTGCCAGCCGTATTCTCCGAAAACTTACCGGACTGGATTCGGTTTATATGAAGCAATCATATGCTTATGGTGAAAAAAACAGGGATCCGGGTGACAGGGTAGTTTCTGTTGCTTATTTTGCCCTTATTCCTATCAGGGACATCGATAAGGAACTCGCCGAACAAAATGGAGTCGGCTGGTGTTCATTATCAAGTCTGCCAGATCTGATCTTTGATCATCCTTTAATGGTTAAGCGCGCGCTTAGCGATCTTCAGAATCAGGTCAAGATCAGGCCGATAGGGTTTGAACTGTTGCCAGAGAAATTCACTCTCGTCCAGCTTCAGGATCTTTATGAAGCTATCTACCAGAGAAAAGTAGATAAAAGGAATTTCAGGAAAAAGATATTATCAATGGGAATCCTTGAAAAACTTGATGAAAAAGAGCGCGAAACCTCAAAAAAGGGAGCATATTATTATAAGTTTAACGAACTAACATATAAGAAGTTAAGACAGAACGGATTCTATTTCAATCTGGATGTATACTAGAAATTAAGTATTGAGTGACTAAAGTCTGAAGTGTCTAAAGTATAAAAACATGCTTGAGAAGTTAAAGAAAATTGTTTACAAAGCCAACCTCGATCTGGTTGAGAACGGATTAGTAATTCATACCTGGGGAAATGTCAGCGGAAGAGACAGAGAGAGTGGATTAATTGTAATTAAACCCTCTGGTGTAAGCTACAGTTTGATGACACCTGGTGATATGGTGGTGATTGACCTGGAGGGTAATGTGGTTGAGGGAAAATTTAAACCGTCAACAGACGCCCCTACTCATCTTCTTCTATACAAAGCCTTAATATCAATTGGCGGAGTAGTTCATACCCATTCATCTTATGCAACGTCATGGGCACAGGCAGGCAGGGCAATACCGCCATTTGGAACAACACATGCAGATCACTTTTATGGAGAAGTTCCGTGCACAAGGCTATTGACACAGGAGGAAACTGAGAATGATTATGAAATCAATACAGGGAAAATAATTATTGAAAAACTGGGAAAGACTGATCCGTTGGCAATACCATCAGTGTTGGTTAGTGGGCATGGTCCTTTTTGCTGGGGAAAAGATGCTGAAAATGCTGTATATAATGCTATAGCTCTGGAAGAGATTGCAAAGATGGCATTCTATACCGTTCTTCTTGGTAAAACAGAACCAATAGATAATTTTCTGCTTGATAAACATTTTAAAAGGAAACATGGGAAAGATGCATATTATGGACAAGGCCAACAGTAGATTAAATAATACGTTAAAAAAATTAGATTAAATATATAGAACTATTTTATTTACTACCCCCTTCCCACCTTCCCTCACGGGGGAAGGAGTAAAATCAATCATCCCGCCCTGTGGGACAGGAAAGGGGGTAAAACCAGAAAAGGGAAACTAAGGAAGAGCTTTAAAATAGATTAAATGATTTAAAATATGGCAAAAAAATATGTAATTGGAATTGATTATGGAACTGACTCAGTCCGTTCAGTAGTTGTTGATACAACCAATGGTAAAATTGTAGGAACATCTGTTTTTGAATACCCGAGATGGAAAAAGGGTCTGTTTTGTGATCCTTCGATCAACCAGTTTCGTCAGCATCCGCTTGATTATATTGAAGGTCTTGAACAATCTGTAAAAGGAGCGATCAAGGAATTGACTCCAGAGATAGTAAATAACATCTCAGGAATTACTGTTGATACAACCGGGTCGACTCCTGTAGCTATTGATAAGCAAGGTACTCCGCTTTCGTTGAAGCCCGGATATGAAAACAATCCGGATGCCATGTTTGTGCTGTGGAAAGATCATACTGCAGTTAAAGAGGCTGCGGAAATCAATAATCTTGCAAAATCATGGGGCGGAGTTGACTTTACTAAATATGAAGGAGGAATATATTCGTCAGAATGGTTCTGGGCAAAAATTTTACATGTTCTCCGTCATAGTGAAGAAATGAGGAAAAATGCCTGGTCATGGGTTGAACATTGCGACTGGATCCCAGCTTTACTCGTGGGGAAAACAGATCCCTCTCATATGATAAGAAGCCGTTGTGCAGCAGGGCATAAAGCAATGTGGCATGAAGACTTCAACGGTTTGCCTGACGAAAAATTTCTGATGAAACTCGACCCTGTACTGTCTGGTCTCAGAGAAAGACTTTACAGCAAAACATATACTTGCGATTTCGAAGTCGGACATTTGTCAGGAGAATGGGCCAAAAGACTGGGTCTGACCACTGATGTTAAAGTAGGTGCAGGTACATTTGACGCACACTCAGGGGCTGCCGGTGGTGAAGCAAAACCATATCATCTGGTAAAAGTAATGGGAACTTCCACCTGCGACATGATCGTAGCGCCTATGGCTGAAGTAGGAGACAAGCTTGTTGCAGGTATTTGTGGTCAGGTTGACGGATCTATTATCCCGGGAATGCTTGGTCTCGAAGCAGGTCAGTCTGCTTTCGGTGATATTTATGCCTGGTTTGGTCAGTTATTAATGTGGCCTGTAAATAATATTGTATCGGAGATTAAATGGCTCGATGAAGCTTCTAAGAAAAAGATAAGGGAAGAAACTGCAGATAAGATACTTGCAGAACTTAGTAAACAAGCCGAATTACTTCCCCTGGAAGAAACATCTGTTCTTGCTCTTGACTGGATGAACGGCAGACGTACACCGGATGCTAATCAGTCGCTTAAGGGAGCTATCACAGGGTTATCTCTCGGCTCAGATGCCCCAAGGATTTTCAAAGCGCTTGTAGAAGCTACCGCATTTGGTTCGAGAATGATAAATGAGCGTTTTATATCTGAAGGGATTCGTATCGACGGAGTAATAGCTATAGGTGGCGTCGCCAAAAAGAACCCTTTTGTCATGCAGATTGTAGCAGATGTTCTTAACATGCCAATAAAGGTTGCAACATCAGAACAGACTTGTGCGCTTGGTTCGGCTATGGCTGCATCGGTCGTCGCAGGAGTTCATAAGGACATCGCCGCCGCGCAGAAAGCCATGGGTAGCGGATTTGAAAATGAGTACCATCCTGATCCTGTCAGAGCAAAAAAATATGATGTACTTTTCAGAAAGTATAAAGACCTCGGTTCATTTATTGAAAAAAATCAAACTAATTAAGGCTACTTTGTGACACTTTGTGAAATTCTTCGTGCCCTTTGTGGTTAAATTTTTTACCATGAGGGAACACAAAGTACACTCAAAGGGACACAAAGGATATGAATGTATTAATTTTGTAAATTAATTTTCACAATGAAAAAATTTATCGTTGTTTTAACTTTCATCTTTCTGCTGGCCGGTTTACGGGCCAATGCCCAGAAAGAAGACCTGGTATCCGTTAATCAACTGGTTTTAATTACAAATCATGCGGGACCTGTTATCAGCAAAGATATTTATGGTCATTTTTCAGAGCACCTGGGAAACTGTATCTATGGTGGCCTGTGGGTGGGTCCCGATTCCAAAATACCAAATACCTATGGTATAAGAAATGATGTTCTTTTTGCCTTGCGTGAAATTAAAGTGCCTAACCTTCGCTGGCCAGGTGGTTGTTTCGCTGATACCTACCACTGGAAAGATGGAATAGGTCCGAAAGAAAAAAGAGCTTCAATAGTCAATACCAACTGGGGAGGGGTGACCGAAGACAATTCCTTTGGGACTAATGAATTTATGAAGCTTACGGAGTTGCTTGGCTGCGATGCCTATATAAACGGGAATGTGGGATCAGGTTCGGTAAAAGAGATGTCTGAATGGATTGAATATCTTACTTCCGATGCAGTGTCGCCCATGACTAACCTGAGAAAAGAAAACGGTCGGGATAAACCATGGAAAGTAAGATATTTTGCCATTGGAAATGAAAATTGGGGTTGCGGAGGAAACATGACAGCTGATTTCTATGCCAATACCATGAAACAATATTCTACCTTCCTCGGTAACTATTCAGGAAATCAGCTTTATAGGGTTGCATGCGGCCCTTCCGATTATAATTACTCCTGGACAGAAACGTTAATGAAAGATCCCGGAACACGCTCTATGTTTCAGGGATTGTCGATTCATTATTATTCTGTAGTTGATGGTTGGGATTTTAAAGGATCTGCTACTAAATTTAGTGAGAGAGAATGGTTTGAAACAATGCGGCTGAATCTTCAGATGGATGTCATTATTAAAGGACATTCAGACATTATGGACAGGTACGATCCTGAAAAAACAAAAGGACTTGTAGTTGATGAATGGGGCAACTGGTTTAATGTTGAACCCGGAACCAATCCTGGCTTCCTTTATCAGCAGAATTCGATGCGCGATGCCATTACAGCAGCCATTCATCTGAACATTTTTAACCAGCACGCTGACAGGGTTAAGTCGGCAAACCTTGCACAGATGATAAATGTTCTTCAATCGGTTATTCTTACAAAAGAAGATAAAATAGTTCTGACACCAACCTATTGGGTCTTTAAAATGTTCAGAGTCCATCAGGAGGCTAAGCTTCTAAATCTTGACATCAGATGTGAAGATTACGTTTACGGAGATAAAAAAATACCTGCCATTTCAGCTTCAGCATCTGTTGATAAAGACGGGAAAGTGCACATCTCCCTCGCAAATCTTAACCCCAACAAATCTATTATTATAACGTGTCCTGTGATAGGAGGGTCATTTAAAACAATTACAGGAGAAGTGCTTACCGCCAAAGAAATGAATTCATTTAACAGTTTTGAGAGTCCTGAGACCGTTAAACCGGCTGTCTTCAACGGATTTACTTTGAAAGATGGGATTTTGAGTATTGTTATGCCATCAAAATCTGTGGTTGTATTAGAACTGATGAAATAGTATAAAATGACCAGATTCAGGAAAGTACTTATTACGATTTCCAGCATAATTCTGATGATCTCCGGATGTGCCAGAAAGTCTTCTGAAGGAGAAGATTATCCTATTAAACCGGTTCCATTCACTTCAGTTAAACTTACCGATAATTTCTGGGCTCCGAGGATAAAAAGGAATGCTTCAATAACGATACCTATTGCCTTTGGTTATTGCGAATCAACAGGCCGGGTGAAAAACTTCGAGATTGCTGCTGGTCGCGATACTGGTAAATTTCAGACGATATATCCTTTCGATGATTCCGATGTTTATAAGATAATTGAGGGTGCAAGCTACTCCCTTCAGACATTTCCAGATCCAAAACTTGAGGTATATTTAGATACCCTGATCAATAAAATTGGTAAGGCACAGGAACCCGATGGTTATCTNNTATGACAGGGTCAAAGTTTACCCTGGTCACCAGATAATTGAAATGGGACTCGTAAAACTTTACAGGGTAACAGGAGAAAAAAAATATCTTGACCTGGCAAGATTTTTTCTCGATATCCGGGGGCCTAAAGGACAGGTGTATAACCAGGCTAATTTGAAACCTGTTGATCAGACTGAAGCAGTAGGACATTCTGTAAGAGCCACTTATATGTATTCAGGAATGGCTGACATTGCTGCGATTGAAAATGATACAGCCTATTTTAATGCGATAACTAAGATTTGGGAAAACCTTGTGTACGGTAAAATGTATCTTACCGGGGGAATTGGTGCAACAGGTGGAAATGAAGGTTTTGCAGAACCTTTTGTTTTACCTAATATGACAGCTTATTGCGAAACCTGTGCATCCATTGGCGATATCTTCTTTAATCACAGGCTCTTTCTGCTGCATGGCCAGTCGAAGTATATTGATATACTTGAAAAGACTCTTTATAATTCAATGCTTTCAGGAGTGTCTTTATCCGCAGACAGGTTTTTCTATCCTAACCCTCTTGAATCCAATGGGCAACATCTTCGCCAGGCCTGGTTTGGATGTGCCTGCTGTCCATCAAATGTTGCGCGTTTTGTGCCTGCTATTCCCGGGTATATATATGCGGTAACTGATAAAGATCTTTATATCAATTTATTCATATCAAATGATGCAAATATGCTTCTGGGTAAAAGAAAGGTGACCATCACGCAGAAAGCAAATTTCCCATGGGATGGGAAGGTAGAAATAATTGTCAATCCGGAAACAGGTGGAAATTTTACCCTGAAAATCAGGATTCCCGGATGGGCCCGTAATGAAGCTATACCCGGCGGACTCTACAAGTTCATGGAAATGAATACTGACCCTGTAAAATTATCGGTTAATGGGAAAGCTTGTGATATTCTACCTGAAGAAGGATACGCTGTATTATCAAAGAAATGGGTTCACGGAGATAAAGTTGAAATTGAGTTTCCAATGCCCGTACGCAAAATTGTTGCCGATGATCGCATTAAAGAAGACATTGAAAAAATAGCATTTCAGAGAGGTCCGGTTATTTACTGTGCTGAATGGCCCGATAACAATACGGGGAATGTGCTTAATCTTGTAGTAAAAAATGATGCAACTATTATAACCGAATTTATTCCTTCACTACTCGAAGGTACACAGGTGATTAGAACCTCCGGATTTCAGACAAGAAGAGGTCGTGATGGCAAAGTTGAGTCGCTCAGGGAGGAACCGGTTACTCTTATCCCATACGCATTATGGAATAACCGTGGTGCGGGGCAGATGATGGTCTGGTTTCCTGCTTCAACAGCAATTTGCGGGAAATAGTGAAACCGCTATAACATTATAAAGTTACAAAAAGTGTATGGGATTCTCTGGTTTATTTCTATAAGTTTGATTTCAACGTCTTTCATGGATTCTTTCAGTTTTTGTTTGGTTGCACTACAAATTTGGAAAGAATCCATTTTATAACATATAGTAAATTAGATAGTTATTGTCATATGACAATTAAATTGTTAATAACCAATCGTTTATATAATTTTCTTATGTCAACCTTACATTAATTAACAAATGAAAAAGTCGTTTTTTATGGTTCTGATCTTTCTGGCAGGAAGTGTTCTTCAAATTTCAAGAGCCCAGAACACAGTATCGGCAGTTAAAAATCATGGTGCACTTCATGTGTCTGGAAACAAAATACTGGATCAGCATGGCAAACAACCGCAATTGAAAGGTATCAGCCTCTCATGGAGCATATGGGAGGGGAAAAAGTATTATAATCCTGATGTAATAAGCTGGTTAGTGAGTGATTTCAAGGCAAATATTATTAGAGTCTCTATGGCTGTTGAACCTGATGATGGATATCTTCGGAATCCTGATGGACAAAAAAAGCTCGTTTATTCAGTTGTTGATCAGGCTATAAAAGACGGAGTATATGTCCTGATCGACTGGCATGATCATAATGCTGAAAGAAACCTCGAACAATCAATGGTTTTTTTCACGGAGATGGCAAAAAAATATTCCGGTGTGCCAAATGTTATTTATGAAATATGGAATGAACCCGCCACTCAGTCATGGGCGGTTATTAAAGCTTACTCAAATGAATTAATTAAATTGATAAGAAAGTATGATCCTGTTAATCTGATAGTTGTTGGAAGTCCAAGATGGGACCAGGATGTAGATGTTGCAGCTGCAGATCCTATAGCAGGTTTTAATAATATAGCATATTCCTTTCATTTTTACGCCTCAGACAACAACCATCAGGAGGGTCTCAGGTTAAAAGGTGAAGCTGCAATGCAGAAAGGACTTGCATTAATTGTAACGGAATGGGGAGTAGGGGAATCAAACGGAAATGGTGAATTCAACCATGAAAGAACAGCCAGATGGATCGACTGGATGGAGAAACACCAGCTTTCCTGGGCAAACTGGAACCTGACTGACAGAAAAGAAACAACAGCTTTGTTGCAGCCAGGTGCTCCCGTAAATGGTGGGTGGACTGAAGGACAACTTACAGAGGCCGGAATCTACATCAGGAAGGAGCTTATAAGGTCAAATAAGTAACGAAAATGGGAGAAGTAAAGTCGAACGGAAGGAATAATTATCAAATAATGTATGGGAAGATGAAAAAAGCTATAATATTTTTAAGTCTGATTCTTTTTGCAGAAATCAGTTTTTCACAACAATCCTCTTTCATTTTAAATAAACTTGAATATTTTGAAAAAGGAGGGATCAATATAATGGCTTATCAGGACATTTACCCCGAAGGTCATCAGGGTGGTGTTGCAATCATTATGAATGGGAAACGTGTTGCTACTAATGGTGATATACGGCTTGATGAAACACCGGGACAGTGGCAGCCAACACCAAAACAGCTGGAAAGAAAGGTTGATTTTACCGGAAACGCGGTAACTGTTAGTCTGGCTTATCCCAATCCGGATATTAACCGCAAAGGCTACAATCCGATTGAGTATCCCGATCTGAATTTCAATTATACCGTTAAAGTTAGGGCACAGGGAGAATCAATCATTGTTTCTGTCGATCTTGATAAACCAATCCCACTGGAATTCATCGGGAAAGTAGGTTTTAATATGGAGCTTTTCCCGGGATTGTTATTTGGAAAAACCTGGTCTCTCGGAACACATTCCGGAATATTCCCCAGACAGCCAGATGGTCCGGCTGTGACAGATCATAAAGGCGAAATCATTTCAGCCATGCCAATGGCCGAAGGAACGAAGCTTGTTGTTGCACCGGAGGATGATATGCTGAGGTTGTCGATAGAGTCTTCCACAGGTAATCTTAAACTACTCGATGGAAGGTATATCCATAACAATGGCTGGTTTGTTGTCCGTTCGCTGGTAGCGGAAAGTGCAACCCACAATGCTATTGAGTGGATCATTACACCCAATTGTATAATGGATTGGAAAAGTACTCCTGTTATTCATGTCTCACAGATAGGATATCATCCAGGGCAGGAGAAAGTTGCAATTATTGAACTTGATAAAAATGAGACAAAAAGAGATATTCCTGTTCTATTAAGAATAGCTGAAAATGGCCAAAAGATTGAAGTAACCAGAACAAAACCTGAATCATGGGGAACTTTTCTCCGGTATAACTACCTGAAATTTGATTTCTCCTCAGTAAAGCAGGAGGGTGTTTACCTGGTGAAATATGGAAATGAGCAATCCCAACCTTTCAGGATTGCTGAAGATGTATTTCAGCGAAATGTCTGGCAGCCAACTCTCGAATATTTTCTGCCGGTCCAGATGTGTCACATGAGAGTCAATGAAAAGTATCGTGTATGGCATGGATTGTGCCACATGGATGATGCCCGGATGGCACCCGTAAATCATGACCATTTTGATGGATATATTCAGGGTGATTCAACTTATACAAAATTTGAACCAGGTGACCATGTCCCGGGACTAAATACCGGAGGCTGGCATGATGCTGGTGATTATGACCTCAGGGTTGAATCGCAAAGTGGTGAAATGTACATTCTTACCGAGGCTTATGAAGCTTTCAATATAAAATATGATGAAACCACGATTGATGAGAACAGACACATAGTCGAAATACATCAGCCTGATGGCAAGCCCGATGTACTACAACAAATTGAGCATGGCGCTCTTTCAGTTGTCGGAGGATATAAAAACCTTGGACGACTATACAGGGGAATTATTGAATCGACTAAAAGGCAATATGTTTTATTAGGTGATGGATCGACAATGACCGATGGCCTGATTTATGATGGAAAGCTGAAAGCAGGGGAGCGTACCGTTTCACATTCTTCTGAGACTGACGACCGCTGGGTTTTTACCGAAAAGAATCCCTCACGGGAGCTGACTACAGCTGCTCATCTGGCTGCTGCTGCAAGAGTTCTTAAGGGATTTAATGATGATCTCTCTCTTCAGTGTCTAGATGTTGCTAAAGACATTTTTTCACATAACTATCAGCAAACAGAAGCCATAACAAATTCCAGAATACATGCTGCAACAGAATTATTTCTGACAACAGGTGAAGAAAGTTATAAAAAATATCTGCTTGAAAATGAATCTGCAATCACAAAAGGAATTCGTAACCTGGCCTGGCTTATCGGCAGGGCTCTTCCTGCCATCAATAATCCTGGTTTCACGGCATCAGTAAAGAATTCAGCGAGGAGCTTTTCGGAGGAAATAATAAAACAATCTGCAGAAACACCCTTTGGCGTCCCATATCGTCCAAATATATGGGGAGCCGGCTGGGACATTCAGAGTTTTGGAGTAAGACAATATTATTTGCATGCAGCCTTCCCTGATCTTTTTTCTTCTTCTCCGGTATTTAATGTATTGAATTTTATTCTGGGTGTGCATCCCGGTGAAAACACTGCTTCTTTTGCTTCAGGTGTGGGTGCAAGATCGACAATAGTGGCATATGGTGTAAACCGTGCTGATTGGTCTTATATCCCTGGTGGAGTCTCTTCGGGTACTGCTCTTATTCGTCCGGATTTTCCTGAGTTGCTTGATTGGCCATATCTCTGGCAGCAACAGGAATATGTGATGGGAGGCGGTGCAACAAACTTCATGTTCCTAGTATTAGCCACCGATAAATTGCTTGGGAAATAAGCAGGGTAAGAGGTGATGAACTCCCTGGAGATCCACCACAGGAAGAGCAAGGTCTTAATTAGAATAACAACTTGAGAACCTGATAGAAAATAAGTAATTGTATTGTTATATACCCTGTTATAATTGATTTAAGGATAAACTATTTATGATTGGTAAGTATTTGACATTTATGCCCGAATTGGAGGGGAGTTTCGCTGAAGAATGGCGACAGTGCCTGAAGCAGATTATTTATATAAGGGAAACGGGTTATACGCTTATTAAACTGAACATATTCATTGACCTGCATGACTATGAAAAGTATATTAAAGTTAGCAGGGAAATGGGAAAAAATATTCTAAATGCTTTTGGCAAACTTAGTCCGGTTTTTAATATAACCGTTCATCCTCCCGAAAAGCCATGGAAAATTGCTGTTGAAGCTGCTTATTCAAGAATTGATTCATCCGATATCGTTATAAATATCAATAATAATATACGTTACATTGTATGCTCAACAGATTCCGGGAAAGAAGTATGGGGAAGTGGTCTTGGTTTTGCTCTTTTTTCTTCAGATGCCAGAAGCGCAACGGAAGCGGCATTTGAACAGATGAAAGCTATCCTGGATTCTGAAGGGATGTCGTTTAATAATATTGTACGGCAATGGAACTATATTGGAAATATCCTTGAGGGAAAAAACTGTCTCCAGAATTACGAGATTTTTAATGAAGTAAGAAGTGAATATTATGGGAAATTCCGGACTGTAAACGGATATCCTGCATCCACCGGTAATGGAATGAAATTGGGAGGAGTGATCATTGATTTTTGTGCTGTAATGACAAATGAAAAACTTTCTCAGAATGAAGGTGCCCTGCTATTGAAAGATAATTTCAAATCTACGCTTAATATTTCAGGAACGGCCTCTATAATGGGGCATGATACTATCGGAATTGGCGATGTTGAGAAACAAACGCAGGTTACTATTAATAACATTATCAAATTGACTGGCCAGAAGAGAATCGAGCAAAATGTCACTAATACAAACACTGACTGGGGGAAATTTATTCTTTTGAGGGTATACATAAAAAATCAGGACGATTTTTCAAAAGTAAAGATGCTTTGCATGAAACAATTTCCTGGTGTCCCTGCAATATTTATTGAATCTGATATTTGCCGTGATAATCTTCTTGTTGAAATTGAGGCAGAATTTTTAATAAATAATTAAATTACAGGAGTTTTTTAATAAAAGTATTTATCATGAAGACCACATTTGGATCAGGATTAGATATTCTTTATTTGGTATCCGTGCTGGCTGGCTTAATCTATAAAACAAAATAATATGAGAAAAACAGTTTTATTAATTTTGGTCTGCACATCCTTTTATCAGTTTATAACTGCTCAGGATGTTGCAATTAATATTCGTCTTAATCAGATAGGATTTTTTCCTGAGGCACCAAAGATTGCTGTTATTGTTGAGGATAAAAACAGCGATTTTTTTGTCAAGTCAGTGACATCCGGGGAATTGGTATTCAAATCAAAACTGAGCGATCCCCGTAAATCAGATTTTTCTCAAAAGGTCACACGTATAGCGGACTTCTCTCCTGTGACAAAACCGGGTATATATGAATTAAGTTTACCAGGACAAGGTGATTCCTATACCTTCGAAATTAAAGCGCAAGTCTTTAACAAGCTTACAAAAGCGTTGATCAAATCCTATTATTTTCAGAGGATGTCAACTCCGCTTCTTCCACAGTATGCGGGAAAATGGAGCCGTCCCGAAGGTCATCCCGACCGGCAAGTAATCGTTCACCCTGCAGCAGCATCGGCTAACCGCCCTGCCGGAACAGTAATTTCATGTCCACGCGGATGGTATGATGCGGGTGACTATAATAAATATATTGTAAACAGTGGTATAACTATGGGAACTTTACTATCGTTATACGAAGATTTCCCAGGTTATTTTGATACACTCAGAATAAATATTCCCGAGAGCGGGAACGGAGCCCCTGACTTGCTTAATGAGGTTGTCTGGAATCTTCGCTGGATGCTTACCATGCAGGATCCTTCCGATGGGGGCGTTTACAATAAAGTAACCAATGCCAATTTTGATGGCTTTGTTATGCCGGATGCCGCTTTAACTCCACGTTATGTTGTTCCTAAAGGGACAGCTGCCACTCTCGATTTTGCAGCAGTGATGGCTCAGTCAGCTCGCATCTTCAGAAAGCTTAATAATGTATACCCCGGATTGGCGGATTCGTGCATGAGAACAGCAGAGAAAGCGTGGAATTGGGCAGTCCAAAACCCGAAAGTGGCATATGATCAGGATCGTATGAATAAAGAATATAAGCCTGAAATAAATACCGGTGGTTATGGTGATTCAGATTTCAGTGATGAATTTATATGGGCAGCTTCAGAACTTTATATTAGTACTGGTAAGGAGAGCTATTATAATTCATATCCTATGTTCCCCGATGCGCTTAATCCTTTACCATCATGGAATAATGTCAGGCTTCTTGGATATTATACACTTGCACGGTTCGAAAATAAGCTGACAAATTCAGCAAAAAAAGATTTTCCCTTATTGAAGGAGAGAATTATTGGAGCGGCAGATAAGAATGCAGAAGGGTTGGCTGATCGTGCTTACATGACTGTAATGGGAAAATCGGCTTCGGATTTTGTCTGGGGAAGCAATTCAGTTGCTGCTAATCAGGGCATTTTAATGATTCAGGCTTATAAGCTGACCCATGACAGAAAATACCTTGATTATTCCCTCACAAATCTTGATTACATTTTAGGTCGTAATGCAACAGGTTATTCATTTGTAACAGGATATGGCCATAAAACACCCATGTTTCCCCATCACAGGTTATCTGAAGCCGACGGTGTCGCTGATCCTATTCCTGGATTACTGGTTGGTGGACCAAATCCGGGACAACAGGATGGATGTAAGACATACCCATCGCACATCCCTGATGAGTCCTATACCGACACCGTATGTTCCTATGCATCAAACGAGATAGCAATTAACTGGAATGCATCGGCTGCTTATCTGGCAGGTGCTCTGGAGGCCTTGTATAATAAATGATAATCCTTACCTTTATACAGCCAACATTAAATTTCCTTAGTGAACCTTGTGATACCTTTAATAGTTATAACCTGAGAACATGAAATTAACTGCGATTTTTTTAACCTTATTTCTGACTTTGGCCGGCTGTCAGACCAGATCAGATTTAAAATTGCCGTCACTTATTGGTGACAATATGTTGTTGCAGCAAAAAACAAATGCAAAAATATGGGGTAAAGCAAATCCCGGAAGTAAAATAACTGTTTCTGCAGGTTGGAATGCAAATGGGAAATCTATTTCCGGCAAGGATGGAAAATGGTCGGTTGTTTTGCCAACTCCTGCGGCCGGAGGTCCTTTTTCAGTTACCGTATCAGCCGGTGATACAACAATTATGATTAAAAATGTTCTTATAGGAGAGGTCTGGTTTTGTTCGGGTCAGTCGAATATGGAAATGCCACTGTCCGGCTGGCCTCCGAAAGACACAATAATGCATTCATCCGTAACGATTGCATCTGCCTTAATTCCGGAGATCCGTCTGTTTAATGTTCAGAAAAAAATTTCCAAGGACCCTTTGGAGGAATGCACAGGTAAATGGGAAGTAAGTACTCCTGAAACGGTTAAGCAGTTCAGTGCAACCGCATATTTCTTTGGTAGAAAGTTATACGAGGAATTACATATACCTGTAGGGTTGATTGAATCTGCATGGGGAGGAACGCCGTCAGAATCATGGACGTCATCGGAGTCACTCATTAATGCCGGAGAGTTCGTTGAACAGCTTAAATCAATTAAGACGTCAGAACCTCTCCAGGTTGAATACCAGGCATGGCTTAATACACATAAACAGATAGAACTTAAGGCTGCCGGTAATGACCAGTGGAAAGATCTGAGTTTTAATGATGAAAATGTACCTCTCACAGAATTCAATGACAGTAGTTGGACAGTTATGGCTCTTCCGGTTCTGTTTGAAACGGTTATTGGTGATTTTGACGGAGTAGTATGGTTCCGGAAAATGGTTCAGATACCTCAGAATATGACAGGTAAAGACCTGATTCTTTCACTCGGTCCGATAGATGATATGGATCGTACATATTTTAACGGGAAGCTGGTCGGATCTAATGAAGCAGTAGGCTTATGGAATGTAGACAGGAATTATGAAATTCCTGCCTCACTGATAAAAGCTGGTTCAAATATCATTTCTGTACGTGTTCTCGACACACAGGGTGGTGGTGGAATATATGGCACTCCTGAGGTTATGAAACTCTCATCGAAAAGTGATCCGAAGCTTTTTATTCCGCTTAAAGGGGATTGGAAATACCAGCCTGTTGCAGAATTACGGGACAATAAATTCTATGTATACGACATTTCAAAAAATGAGCTTTTGGGGAAAAAAAGACCAGTAAATATAGGTGCCGGGACAGCTTCAGTTTTATATAACGGGATGGTTAGTCCGATATTGCCATATCAGATCAAAGGGGCAATTTGGTATCAGGGTGAAGCTAATGTTGGAAGAGCGGCCCAGTATACCAAAATCTTTCCTGCTATGATTCAGAACTGGAGAACATCCTGGGGTATTAAAGATTTTCCTTTTTATTTTGTTCAGATTGCTCCAAATGTATATTCCGGTCTTGATTCAACTGAATCAGCCTATCTCCGCGAAGCTCAGGAAAGTGCACTAAGCCTGGCAAACACAGGAATGGCTGTAACACTCGATATTGCAACTGTGATGAATATACATCCTCCTTTTAAGAAAGAGGTTGGTGAACGGCTTGCAGCAATTGCGTTAAATAACGATTATGGGAAAAAAAGTCAATATATCGGACCTAAGTACAAATCAATTACTGTTGCTAATGGAACAGCAAAATTACAATTTGAAAATATCGGGGAAGGATTGGTAGCAAAAAATGGCAAGCTTAAAGAATTCGAGATTGCAGGGAAAGATGGACACTATGTTAAAGCTGATGCAAAAATTGTAAAAGACGAAGTACTCATTTCTTCACCGTCCGTTAAGGATCCTGTTTCAGTCAGATATTGCTGGCGTAATGGCGCTGAAGCTTCGTTGTTTAACAAAGCAGGATTGCCTGCATGGCAGTTCAGAACAAAAAAGTAGGGCAAGCTTTTTTTATGAGTCTATTTATTTTATTATTCACGTAAGGTGGTAAGGAAACTTTATTAAATTAGCAAAAAACAAATATTGACAAATGATGAAAAGAATTCTATTATTATCACTAGCTCTGGTTTCAGTTATAATAATATCATGCAACCAGTCAACAAAAACTAAGGAGATGGTTAAAAAAGATGTTTTCGGCACACACAACGGTAAAGAGGTTTACCTGTTAACTCTGACAAATAAAGCAGGCAATGTAATCAGGCTTACCAATTTCGGAGCGAAAATCAACTGGATAGAAGTTCCTGACAAAAATGGTAAAAAAGATAATATTACTTTAGGTTACGACAGTTTTGAAGAAACACTTAAAGGGGACAAGTATTTCGGAGCTGTTGTAGGAAGATTTGCGAATAGGATTGCAAACGGGAAGTTTACTCTTGATGGCGTTGTTTACCACACTCCCCTGAACGACGGACCAAATACACTTCATGGAGGACCATTAGGATGGCATAGCGTAGTCTGGAATACAGAGGTGGTGAAAGACAGCAAATTTCCGTCTGTGAAATTTACCTATGTAAGTCCTGATATGGAAGAAGGATTCCCCGGAAAGGTCGATGCTTCTGTTACCTATACATGGACAGACAACAATGAGATCGTAATGGATTATACTTGTACTACAGACAAGAAAACTATTGTGAATATTACCAATCACGCATATTTTAATCTGCATGGTGCAGGAAATGGAGATATTCTTGATCATGTTGTTACGCTTAAGGCTTCTGCCTTCACACCTGTCGATTCAGTAATGATCCCAACAGGTGAGATCCGTCAGGTTGCAGGAACTCCGTTTGATTTCAATACACCTCACCCAATAGGTGAAAGAATAAATGATAAATATGATCAACTGAAACTTGGTAAAGGTTATGATCATAACTATATTCTGGATAATAAAGAAGAAGTTGATGTTACAGTATATGAACCAGTAAGCGGACGTATGCTTGAGGTATTAACAGATCAGCCGGGTATGCAGTTCTACACAGGCAATTTCCTTGACGGAACACAAATTGGTCACGGTGGAAAAGTCTACAAATACAGATCAGGTATGTGCCTTGAATCAGGTCACTATCCCGATAGTCCAAATCATGCTGATTTTCCGACTACTGTGCTTAATGCAGGGGAAACATTAAAATCAACTACTATATACAGATTTTCTGTTAAATCAAATTAATAGGTAAAGAGGTTCCGATTACGAACTGAGAGATTATCTCGTGCACTCACCCCTTTTGTTCCATCAGGGGTGAGTTTATTTTTTAATAAACCGATACACCTTCACTGTATGCGGAAGAAGATCAATATACATTGAAGATTCTTTCAACATGAGATCTTTATGATCCCACAAATCTCTTACTGTGAAATTTTCGAGTTTGAGCGGAGAAGCAGCGCCCCATCTTGCAGCCTTTGCCTGAGCAAGAAGCGCAAAGTCTACAAGAACAGTCTTCTTTTCGTCGCTACTATTAAGCAGACATATTGCTTTTTCATTATTTGAAAGTATTTTTAACCAGATCTGATAATCCCCATTGTCCCTCCAGCAAATAGCTTGTTTTCCAAGCGAATCCTGATCAAGAGCAATGATCTCCTTATTGAGCAATATTGATTTAGTCTCAGGGGACATATTCTGCAGATCATTTCCGGCCATCAGAGGAGATGCCAGCATACACCATAATGAGAAGTGGGTCTTATACTCTTCTGTTGTCATTCCTCCGTTGCCCACTTCAAGCATATCCGGATCATTCCAGTGACCGGGACCGGCGTATCTCGCAAGATCTTTTTGTTGTAAGAAGATACCAATCATAACGTTCCATGAGTCATCAATGTCGCCGGTGGTCCGCCATAAGTTACCTACTGCTCCGGCCCATTCCCATGGTTTATTTGAACCCCATTCACAAATGCTGAACACAATTGGCCTGTGAGCTGCAAAGAGCCCGTCACGCATTGTGGTATAAGAAGATTTGGGTTCCTGAGTACCGGTATTGCACCAGTCATACTTTAAATAGTCGACACCCCAATGCGCATATGTAAGAGCATCCTGATATTCGTGACCACGCCCGGCGGGACGTCCGGCACATGTTAGTGTTCCGGCACATGAATATATTCCGAACTTCAACCCCTTTGAATGAATATAATCTGCCAGGTATTTTATACCGTGAGGGAAACGATCATTATCGGCTACAATTTCTCCATTATCATCACGTGCTACCTGCCAGCAGTCATCAATCACTACATATTCATAACCGGCATCTTTCATTCCGCTGCTGACCATGGCATCAGCCATTCCCATTATGAGGCTTTCACTGACATTACATCCGTACTTGTTCCAGCTGTTCCACCCCATTGGAGGCGTTTTAGCAATATTTTCAAATTTTTGCGCATTTGCGGCTAAAAATAAAAAAGCGATCAGGACTATTAATACATGTCTTTTCATAGGTATAATCTTTTTTTCAACTTTTATTGTGGTTGTTTTTTTAAACTAAATCAAATGTATTTACTTCTTTTGCCTTCTCAAAATTAATATTTCAATATTCCTCAGTGTCGTTTGAATAGTTAAATTTGTTTGTACAAACTGGTAAGATGCGGGAAGAAAACCATTTCCTTCAGAAACGAGTAAATCTTTTCGACGGGATATCAATTGTTGCCGGTGCAATGATAGGTTCAGGAATCTTCATTGTGAGTGCAGATATAGCACGTAATGTCGGATCTCCGGGTTGGTTGCTGGTAGTCTGGCTGATAACAGGTATAATGACACTGATCGGTGCAATCAGCTATGGGGAACTCGCCTCAATGATGCCTCATGTTGGTGGCCAGTATGTCTATCTCAGGGAAGCCTATAATCCGTTGATCGGATTCCTTTTTGGCTGGACAACCTTTCTGGTTATTCAATGTGGTACAATTGCGGCCGTTGCTGTAGCATTTGCTAAATTCAGCGGCGTCCTCTTTCCCTGGATCTCTGAAAAGAATATTCTTTTTCGCATGGGTCCGGTTAATGTTAATAGTACGATGGTAATAGCCATCGCAATGATCTCATTTCTGACATGGCTTAACACAAGAGGTATTGTTACAGGAAAAACAGTTCAGAATATATTCTCCTCAACTAAGGTTATTGCCCTTTTCGGATTTATCACAATCGGTTTTCTGGCAACTAAAAGTATAAATTCTCTGGAGATTAATAAAGAGATCTTCTGGCACGCATCTAAGGTTGGCCCTGGAAACCAGACGATACCTCTTGTGGGATTTGCGCTTATAGCCGCTATAGGTTCTGCTCTTGTAGGTTCCTTGTTTTCAGCTGATGCCTGGTATAATGTCACCTATATCTCAGGCGAGGTTATTAATCCAAAACGGAATGTTCCGTTAAGTCTCCTCTTCGGAACTTTGATAGTTTCAGCACTGTACCTGCTTACTAACTATATCTATATTAAGATACTTCCTCTGACAGGATCACCAGATGGAATGGATGCATTAAGCCGCGGTATACAATATGCAACAGATGACAGAGTTGCAACTTCTGCAATGAGTGTTGTTTTTGGAGATTCTGCTGCAATTATTATGGCTGTCTTCATTATGATCAGCACTTTTGGATGTAATAATGGGCTGATTATGGCTGGTCCGAGAGTTTATTACGCAATGGCTAAGGACGGACTATTTTTCAGGAAAATCGGGGAAATTAACAGGAAAGGGGTCCCCGGCTTTGCTATTGTTGTGCAGGGAATATGGTCGGTACTGCTCTGTATGTCAGGGACTTACGGAAATCTTCTTGACTATGTGATCTTTGCCGTACTAATATTTTTCACCCTGACTATACTGGCAATATTTATTTTAAGGGTGAAGCGACCTGATATTCCGCGGCCCTATAAAGCATTTGGTTACCCGGTTATACCTTCAATTTATATTATTGCGACTATAACAATTATGGTGATCCTTTTAATCTATAAGCCGGATTATACCTTCCCAGGACTTGGAATAGTTATTCTTGGAATTCCGGTCTTCTATCTTTGGAAGAGAAAGGACGATAGGCCAATAAGTGATGAAGGGGAGAAGGAGAGACTAAGAGACCAAGAAATTTAGAGACCAGAACTCGCTGATAAGAGCAGATCAAGATTAAGATCAATGCGATAATCTTTTCGTATTTTGCGATTAATAATTTGAATTTTTGAAGTGTTTCCACAGGAATTTACAAAGAGACTGAAAAGTCAGAAATATATCAACAATGACGCGCTCCTGGAGGCCTTGGAAGAGCCATCGCCTGTCAGTATCAGGATCAATCCCGCGAAATGGGGAAAAAAACCGTCCGACTCTGATATTGTTCCATGGTGCAGGAACGGATATTATCTTCAAAACAGACCCTCATTCACTCTCGATCCGCTATTCCATTCAGGATGTTACTACCCTCAGGAAGCCTCAAGTATGTTCCTGGAACAGGTAATCAGGCAAACTTCAGTTCTGTCGGGAAATTTGCGGGTACTCGATCTGTGTGCCGCTCCCGGAGGGAAAAGTACACATCTTTCTGATCTTATTGGTGCGGACAGTCTTTTGGTTGCTAATGAAGCAATCAGATCAAGAGCCGCAATTCTTGCTGAAACAGTTACAAAATGGGGTTTGGGAAATACAATTGTAACACAAAACGATCCTGCTGCATTCGGAAATCTACCTGGATTTTTTGATGTAATAATCGTCGATGCTCCATGCTCCGGGGAAGGCATGTTCAGAGGTGAAACTGCTGTCAGAGAATGGTCTGTCGGAAACACAGTTCATTGTTCTGAAAGGCAAAGGAGGATATTGATGGATGTCTGGCCTGCTTTGAAGGAAAATGGAATACTCGTTTATAGTACATGCACATTTAATCCCGGAGAAAATGAAGAGAACATAAAATGGTTAATCGGGAAAAAAGAGGCAGAGTGTATCCAGCTGGATATTTCAGATTATAATGGAATTACAGAAATAGATTTCGAAGGTATTTTTGGATATGGTTTTTATCCCGATAAAGTGAGAGGCGAGGGATTCTTTATGTCGGCTATAAGGAAGACCACTCAACAGGAAAAGGCTCAATCTAAAAGCCAGAAGAAAACCGAACCCTGTCCTGATAAAACTGATATTGAAGTTGCAAATCGATGGACTCATTTTTCATACAACAGAATTATCAAATGGGGCGATGAACTTTTCGCTGTTCCGTGTAATATGGATAATTACCTGGAAATTTACAGAAAACTAAAGATTGTAAAAGTCGGGACAAAAGTATTTGTAGTCAAAAACAAAAATTATCTGCCTTCACATGAGCTCGCTTTGTCACTTAAATTAAAGACGAATGCTTTTCCCGCAAATGAAATTATTCTTTCCGAGGCTCTTAAGTTTATGAGCCGTGATAATTTCATGCTTCATGATGCTGTAATGGGATGGAATATTGTGACTTACAAGGGTATTAACCTTGGCTTCGTTAATAATATCGGCAATAGGGTGAACAACTATTTTCCTGTGGAATGGCGTATACGAATGAATAAGCCGGAATCTGGTTCAGAAAATATTATTAAATGGAATATCGATGACAATGATATCACGTGAGTTTCAAGTTTTTGCCAAACCGGTTGGCTCAAGCTGTAATCTCAATTGTCAGTACTGCTATTATCTGGAGAAGAATAGTCTGTATCCGGAAACAGATCACTTTCTTATGACTGACGATATTCTGGAAGAATATATTATACAACATATTCAGGCATCAACAGAAGATGTTATAAATTTTTCCTGGCATGGGGGTGAACCTTTATTGGCAGGGATTGATTTTTACAGGAAAGCTCTGAGACTTCAATCTACGTACAAACCTGCCGGTAAGACTATTCTGAACTGTATCCAGACAAATGGAATACTTATCAATGAAGAGTGGTGCAAGTTTATTGAAAAGGAGGGTTTTATAATTGGTATAAGTATTGACGGTCCTGCTGAGTTTCATAATACATTCCGTCGCACTAAAGATGGAGATAATACATGGCAGCAGGTTATCAGAGGATATCAACTTTTAAAGCAACATGGTGTGAGTCCCGAAATACTTTGTGTTGTAAATTCTGAAAATGTCAGGCATCCGCTGGTTATCTATAATTTTCTCAAACAAATGGGAGCAAAATATATAACTTTTCTTCCGCTGATCGAACCTGATGATGGTTCCTCTAGAGGTGTGAGCAGTAATTCAGTCCCGTCCGAAGAATTCGGATTTTTTCTGAGTGATGTCTTTGACAACTGGGTTGAATATGATATAGGCGAAATAAAAATCCAGATATTTGAAGAGGCTGCCCGTACTGCATTTAATCAGGAACATACGTTATGCATTTTCAAAGTAAACTGTGGTGGTGTACCGGTTATTGAACATAATGGAGATTTTTATTCCTGCGATCATTATGTAAATAAAGATTATATGATCGGAAATATAATGAATCATTCTCTGACCGGCTTTCTTGAAAGCCAGAGACAGATAAAATTTGGAAAAGCTAAATCAGGTACTCTCCCGAGATATTGTAAAGAATGTGAAGTCAGGACAATGTGCAACGGGGAATGCCCGAAAAACAGATTCATTTTAACTCCAGATGGTGAAGCCGGATTAAACTACTTATGCAAAGGCTATAAATATTTTTTCAACCATTGCGTCCCGTTTGTTGAGGCAATAGCTTATGCGTGGAAAAATCAGGGAAGTTGAATTAAAAATAAAACCACCTCCGCCCCGGGTGGTGAGTACTCCTTTTTAGTTGCACCACACCTGATACAATCCAATTCTATTTCAGTTTTTCTTTAAAAAAGGCTATCGTTCTTGACCAGGCGAGCTTCGCTGCTTTTTCATTGTACCGATCCGGATTGGAATCATTGTTAAATGCATGCTGCGCCCCTTCGTACATAAATATCTGGTACTCTTTTTTCTCTTTCTTCAATGCCTCTTCAAAAGCAGGAATTCCGGGGTTTATAAATGAATCCTCGCCTGCATAATGAGCCATAATCGGCGCTTTGATCTTCGCAACCTGATCGGCAGTTGGCTGTTTGCCATAATAGGGAACTGCGGCATCGAGGTCAGGTGAATTCACTGCAACCTGGTTGGTCATTCCTCCACCCCAGCAGAAACCAGTACAACCTACCTTACCTGTTGAAAGAGGATGCGTTTTGAGATATTTCACAGCGGCCACAAAGTTTTTGATTGTCTTATCGTTATCTAGCTGACCAATCATTGTGACAGCTTTGGCCTGGTCATTTTCAGGTGTGCCTCCAAGAGGGGAAAGTGCATCAGGCGCCAGCGCAAGAAAACCTTCCTTTGCCATTCGTCTGGTAACATCCTGAATATGCGGTTGCAGCCCTCTGTTTTCATGTATTATGAGTATTGCAGGAAATTTTTTGCCGACTTTTGGCCATGCAAGAAATCCTTTCACTTCTCCTGTCTCTCCTTGGTACTTAATAAATTCAGACATCAGGTCAGGATCGGCCTGAATTGAAGAAGATACTTCCATACTATTTGCTTCCAGAATGGGAATCAGAGCCAATGCAGCAGCCGAACTGCCGGCAACTATTGCAAGTTTTCTGACAAAATCGCGTCGATTTGTTCTTCCTTGCTTATAGTCAGCATAAAAAGAAATGATTTTTTCATCCATAATTGACTGGTTTTATGTGTTTATTAGCATTTATCTGTGAAACCTTGATTAATTTTTTACATTTGTTATAGGCTAAGAATGTCAACCTATCAATTTACAAAAAAAACAGAAGCTCTGCAACTAAAAAATGAAGTTGCCTGCTGAATTTTAAAATAACAGGAATGAAAAAGGACATTGAAATTGCTCAGGAAGCTAACATCAGACCAATAGCAGAAATAGCTGCAAAACTTGGTATTCCACAGGATGAATTGGAAATGTATGGGCGATATAAGGCAAAGATACCTCTTCATTTTATCAATGAAGAACGTATTAAAATGGCAAAGTTGATCCTTGTAACAGCTATAACTCCCACACCAGCCGGTGAAGGTAAAACAACAACTTCTATCGGTCTTGCCCAGGCACTTAACCTGTTAGGCAAAAAAACAACAGTGGTACTTCGTGAACCTTCCCTTGGGCCGGTTTTTGGAATAAAAGGAGGCGCCACCGGAGGAGGTTATTCACAGGTTATTCCGATGGAAGATATCAATCTTCATTTTACCGGCGATATCTCGGCAGTGGAAAAAGCACATAATCTTCTTGCTTCCCTCATTGATAATAATATACAGTACAAAAGCGGCAATCTGGGTATTGACCCCAGGACGATAGAATGGAAAAGAGTGATGGATATGAATGAAAGGTCATTGCGTAATATCATCATCGGACTTGGCGGACCAAAGGAAGGAGTTCCCAGACAATCGGGATTCAACATCACTGCCGCTTCGGAGGTNNTATTTGCACGCGACCTGAAAGCTCAGGGGGCAATGACTGTCCTTTTAAAAGACGCCATAAAACCAAACCTGGTTCAGACTCTTGAGGGTACGCCAGCAATTATTCATGGAGGGCCATTTGCTAATATTGCCCAGGGAACAAATTCAATTATCGCCACAAAAACAGGCCTTTCTCTGAGTGATATTGTTGTTACGGAAGCCGGTTTTGCCAGTGAACTTGGAGCTGAAAAATTTTTCAATATAAAATCTCAGTTCGGCAATCTTCACACTCATGCCGTTGTCATTGTCGCTACGATACGAGCTCTAAAGTATCATGGAGGGGCAAGATTATCAAATCTGCAGAAAGAAGATCTGGCCATGCTTAAAAAAGGCTTTAATAACCTCGACAAGCATATAGAAAACATGAAGTTCTATGGATTCAGACCGGTAGTGGCATTGAACCGGTTTGACTCCGATACTATGGCTGAGATTGACCTTCTTATGAAGCATTGTGAATCACAAAATGTTGCTGTAGCATTAAATGAATCATGGTCAAAAGGAGGGGAAGGAGCTATTGATCTGGCTGAAAAAGTTATGGAACGGGTAACAAATAGTCCTGATTGCTTCAGACCTCTTTATGAGCTTTCCTGGAGCTTTGAAAAGAAAATATCGACCATATGTCTGATGATGTATGGCGCTGATCATGTTGAATATACAGTTCAGGCGAAAGAGCAGCTTGAGAAGATTGAGCGTCTCGGACTCGGGAATCTTGCAGTATGTATTGCCAAAACACAGAAATCACTGTCTGATGACCCGGCTAAAAAAGGCCGCCCAAGAGGCTTCACTGTGAAAATAAGGGAAGTTGAACTTTCCTCAGGTGCCGGATTTATTGTACCAATAGCAGGTACTATAATGAGAATGCCAGGATTACCGAATAACCCTTCTGCAGAAAACATAGATATTGATAAGAATGGTGTAATAACAGGATTATTCTGATGATCCGAAATGATAAGAAGCATATTCATAAATATTAATTCACCCTGTGATATCTCTGGTGTTAACAAACTGCTGTGAATAGATAATTAAATTGGGTTTTTATGACATTTCAAGGTAGAATGCCCTGATCCATTGTTCAAAGACATTTTTTATTAACTTTATGTTTGTTAAAATTCAGATGCCATGAAGAGAATTTTGTTCTATATCCTTTTGATTGCAGTTTCACTTTCATCCTGTAAAAAGTTAAGTAAGTATGAAGGAGTTCCCTTTACTGAAAAGGAGCCCCGAGACTGGGAAAATCCGCAAGTATTTAATATTAACAGGGAAGATCCGCATGCATCTCTTATCAGTTTTTCTGATGAAAAGAGCGCACTTGAGGCAATAAAGGTAAATTCTCCAAATTATAAATCTCTTGATGGCATGTGGAAATTCAACTGGTCTAAAACTCCTGATCAGAGGCCGTTCTGGTTCTTTAAAGATGATTATGATACACGTGACTGGAAGGAGATTGAGGTACCATCAAACTGGCAGATGAAAGGTTATGATCTTCCGGTTTATGCAAATATAGTCTACCCGTTCTGGACCTGGGAAGATGTATTCAATTCACATAACCTGACGAAAGGAGTTAACTCTCCAAAACCGGAAATCAAGGATTCAAAAGCCCCTGGTTCATCCGGTATCGTCTATGTATATAAAAAAGTTCCGCCTGCTATTCCCCATGACTGGAATCCGGTAGGATCATATAAAAGGAATTTCACTGTTCCTTCCGACTGGAATAACAAAGAAATATTCCTCCAATTCGGGGCTGTCAGTTCTGCATTTTATGTTTGGGTAAATGAGAAGCTTGTGGGCTACAGTGAGGATAGCAAAATGCCTGCAGAATTTAATATTACAAAATATCTCAAAGAGGTAAAAAACTCCCTTTCGGTGGAGGTTTACAGNNATAAGGGACTTTTTTGCAGTTGGTGACCTTGACAAAAATTATAATGAAGGTGTGCTGAAAGTAGACGTTTCTTTAAAGAGCACTGTAGAAAACAATAATGATTTTGTTGTTGATGCATCTCTTTTTGAAGGCACAAAGAAGCTTTTCACCGAATCTAAAGATATCCGGTTGTCAGGTGACAATTTATCTGTCAATTTTATTAAAAACATACCCGGTATCAAAAAATGGTCAGCTGAAAAACCAAATCTCTATTCATTGGTATTAAGCCTTAAAGAAAAAAACGCCTCCATCGTTGAGAGTGTAAGTGCAAAAATCGGATTCAGAAAAGTGGAAATCGTTAATTCACAGTTGCTGGTTAATGGTGTTGCAATACATATTAAAGGGGTTAATATGCATGAGCACAACGAAATAACAGGGCATGTTATTGACGAAGCTACTGTAATGAAGGATATCAGGGAAATGAAAAGTAATAATCTCAATGCCATGAGGACATGCCATTACCCGCAGCAGGAATTCTGGTATGA
>PLMC01000018.1 GCA_003141495.1 Bacteroidales bacterium | reverse complement strand
GTTATTACATTTAATTATAATGAGGATAATGTAATAAACGGAGAAATTTATATTAGCCTTGATAGAGTGAAAGGGAATGCTATAAACTATAATGTTAGTTTAGAACAGGAATTATTGAGGGTAGTGATTCATGGAGTTTTGCATCTGGTTGGATTTGATGATTTAATTGAGTCGGGCAGGGATGAAATGAGAAGGATGGAAGATTACTGGTTAAGCAAAGCTAAAGAATAAAATTATGGATTTTGAATATGATATAATTGTGGTCGGGGGAGGACATGCAGGGTGTGAAGCTGCATTTGCTGCTGCAATGATGGGAGCCAAGACATTGCTTATTACTATGGATATGACAAAACTTGCTCAGATGTCATGTAATCCTGCAATAGGAGGAATCGCAAAGGGACAAATAGTAAGAGAAATTGACGCGATGGGAGGAATGACAGGAATAGTGACAGACAGAAGTATGATTCAATTCAGGATGCTAAATATGTCGAAAGGGCCGGCAATGTGGAGTCCAAGAGCGCAATGCGATCGCCAGAGATTTACAATAGAATGGAGAAAGGTCCTTGAAAAAACAGATCACCTTGCTATCTGGCAGGAGCAGGCAACTTCTTTGATACTTGAAGGAATGAAAGTTATAGGTGTGGAAACATCTTTTGGAACAAAATTCTTTTCGAAAGGAGTAATACTTACAAATGGAACTTTCTTAAACGGTTTGATGCATATAGGATTCAATAAAATGAAAGGTGGAAGGTCAGGAGAGCAATCATCAACAGGTTTAAGTGAACAACTGGAAGAACTTGGATTGTCTGTTGAACGGATGAAAACAGGAACAAGTGCAAGGATCGACGGAAGATCAATAGATTTTAGTGCTATGACAGAACAAAAGGGAGATGATGAAGAAAAGACATTTTCTTATCTTAAAGAGAACAGAAACCTGTTGAACAAAAAAAGTTGCTTCATAACACATACTAACGAGGAAGTTCATGAGGAAATAAGAAAAGGATTTGAATTCAGTCCTTTGTTTACAGGAAGAATTAAGGGCCGCGGCCCGAGGTACTGTCCTAGTATAGAAGATAAAGTTGTTACTTTTAAAGAAAGAAATTCACATCAGCTATTTATTGAACCTGAAGGAGAGGATACAGTTGAATATTATGTAAATGGTTTTTCTAGCAGCCTGCCTTTGGAAGTTCAGTTGAAAGCACTGAGAAAAGTTAAGGGACTGGAAAAAGTCGAAATGTTCAGACCTGGATACGCTATTGAATATGATTTTTTTCAGCCGACACAGTTATCTCATACATTAGAAACAAAAGCGATAAAAAACCTCTATTTCGCCGGGCAAATTAATGGAACAACAGGTTATGAAGAAGCTGCTGCGCAGGGTTTGATGGCGGGAATTAATTCTGTACTTAAAATGAGAAATNNGTTGATGAACCTTACAGGATGTTTACATCGAGAGCTGAATACAGAATACTTTTACGACAAGATAATGCAGATGAACGACTTACAAGAAAGGCTTATGATTTAGGAACAGCCAAAATTGACCGGGTCAATAATCTTGAAGAGAAGGAGAGTATGATAAAAGAAGTTATTGATTTTCTTTCGGAAAATAGCGTTAATCCGCATGATATTAATGTATTTCTGGAGGAAGTAAATACAAAAAAAATTACTCAGAAAGTAAAAGCTATTAAAATTGCTAACAGGCCGCAGATTGAAGTAAAGAAACTTCTTAGCATGATAAAAGGTGGAGATATACTTAAATCTGTCAATTCGGATCGGTTCAAAGAAATATGTGAATCTGCAGAGATTAAGATTAAATATGAAGGTTATATACAACGGGAAAAGATTGTAGCTGATAAAATAAAAAGACTGGAAAGTTTAAGAATTCCTGAAGACATTAACTTTAATGAGTTAGTTTCTATTTCCACAGAAGGGAGACAAAAATTAACAAAGATTAAACCGGGAAATATTGGTCAGGCAGGAAGAATCAGTGGTGTTTCTCCTTCCGATATTAATATACTATTAATGTACCTGGGCAGATAATATGTTCCACGTGGAACAATTATTTATTAAATTAAAAATATTTTTATGAAGGTCTATGGAAAGTTGGTAGATATTCATTCACGGAATATATATCCGGCTTGTATAAGCATAAAGGACGGAATGATTGATAGTATTGAAAGATCGAATTGCACTCCGGATGTGTTTATTATGCCAGGGCTAATCGATTCTCATATACACATTGAAAGTTCAATGGTTACTCCGGGTGCTTTTGCCATAACTGCAGTGAAACATGGTACTTGCGGAGTCGTATCAGATCCGCATGAAATTGCAAATGTACTTGGGATAAAGGGTATTGAATTTATGATTAGCGATGCAAAGAAAGTACCGCTTAATTTTTTCTTTGGAGCACCATCATGTGTCCCGGCAACGATATTTGAAAGAAACGGTGCAAAACTGGATCATGAAGAAGTAAGAAAACTGCTAGGAATGCATGAAATAAAATATCTGTCTGAAATGATGAATTTCCCGGGTGTTATTCATGATGATAAGGAGGTAATAAAAAAGCTGAATTATGCAAAAGAATTGGGTAAACCAATTGATGGACATGCTCCAGGTTTGACGGGCAATGCCCTGAAAAAATATATTGAAGCGGGGATATCCACTGATCATGAATGCAGCAGTCTTGAGGAAGCAAAGGAAAAGATCTCATATGGGATGAAAATTTTAATCAGAGAAGGAAGTGCAGCAAAGAATCTTAATTCACTGAAATCATTGTTCAATACGAATCCTGATATGGTTATGTTATGCAGTGATGATTTGCATCCTGAAATGCTTCAAAAACGACATATTAATAAATTAATTGCAAGACTGATATCAGAAGGATTTAATGTATTTGATGTTATCCGGAGTGCCACTATTAATCCATCAGAGCACTATGATCTGAATGCCGGACTTTTACGTCCCGGTGATTCTGCAGATTTCATTTTGGTGGATAGCCTGGAAAAGATGAATGTTCAGGCAACCTGGATCAGGGGGAAAAAAGTGTTTTCCAACGTGAAGGTCATGTTTAAATATAAAGAGGGAAGACCTATTAATAACTTTAATTGTGGTCATGTAAATGAATCTGATATTAAGGTTAAAAATAGATTTCGTGACATAAGAATAATTGTCGCTGAGGAGGGAGAGCTTATCACGACTGAGATCCATGGATCTTCAGGGGGATCTGAATATGTAAATCCGGATATTGGTGCCGATCTTTTAAAAATAGTTGTTAAAGACAGATATAAAGATTCGCCTCCTTCTGTTGGATTTATTAAAGGATTTGGATTAAAACAGGGAGCATTTGCCAGTTCAATAGCTCATGACAGTCATAATATAATATCAGTGGGAACAAATGATCATGACATTGTAAATTCAATAAATGAAATTGTCAGACTCAAAGGAGGCCTTGCGGTATACTCAGGAAACAGAATTGAATCACTTCAATTGAATATTGGCGGCATAATGACAACCCGTTCAGTCGATGAGATTGCTCATGATTATGATAAACTTAATCAGCTGGTAAATTACTTCGGATGTAAAATGAAAGCCCCTTTTATGACGTTGTCATTTATGGCATTACTGGTTATACCTGATCTGAAAATTGGTGATCAGGGATTATTTGATGTTAAGAAATTCAAACCGGTATCGTTGTTTGTGGAGTAGAAGTTAAATTACATTCTTGAAACCCCTCTGCACCGCCAGGCGGCCGACACCTTCCCCAGAGGGGAGGGAATTTTCGGATATTTAGCTGAATTATAATAGAATTTAGGGAATTTCTCCCCTACTGGAAGGAGTGTCCGCCGAATGACGTGCGAGGGGGTGAAACGACCTGCATTATCTACTTTATTTTGATTTGTTCCACGTGAAACACCTCTCAGCCCTAAGACTGTCGGGACAAGGGGTAAATCAAATGAAGACAAACACTATCTTTACTGCAAATTTGTTCAATCCATATGTCAGCTGAGGTTAAATTTAAATCAATCCTGTCTCTTATTCCCCATAATCCGGGCGTTTACCAGTTTATTGATTCGGCTGGCATAGTAATTTATGTAGGTAAAGCTAAAAACCTGAATAAGAGGGTAACCTCTTACTTTTCAAAAAATCAGTCAGGAAAAACAGTAGCTCTTCTGAGAAAAACGGCTGATATAAGGCACATAGTTGTGGATAACGAATCTGATGCTCTTTTACTTGAGAACAACCTTATTAAAAAGCACCAACCCAGATATAATATATTACTCAAAGATGATAAAACTTTTCCCTGGATATGTGTAAAGAATGAACCTTTTCCAAGGGTCTTCAGCACGAGGAATCCAATCAGGGACGGATCGGTTTATTTTGGTCCCTATACATCCGGACTTATGGTTAAAACGCTGATAAGTTTTATTAAGCAAATATATAAGCTAAGAACATGTACTCACAACCTTACAAAATCCAATATTGAAGCCGGAAAATTTAAGGTATGTCTGGAATATCATCTTGGAAACTGCAAAGCGCCATGCGTGGGTAAACAGCAGGAAAGCAACTATCTTGAGAATATAGACCAGATAAAAGATATTCTAAAGGGGAATATTTCATCAGTAATTGACCATCTGAAAAGGACAATGGTAAAATATTCGCAAGAGCTTCGTTTTGAGGAGGCCCAGTCGGTTAAGGAAAAGATAGAAATTCTTTCAAGATTCAGAAGCAGGTCAATAGTTGTAAGCAACACTATCAGGAATGTAGATGTTTTCGCCTTTACGCAGGAGGCAGACAACGCCTACGTAAACTACTTAAAAGTAGTCCATGGAGCTGTTATACAGGCTCTTACAGTCGAACTGAAGATAAGGCTCAATGAAGAAAAAGAGTCAATTCTTGGATTTGCCATCACTGAAATCAGACAAAGGTTTTTAAGTGATTCACCAGAAATTATCTTGCCCTTCAAACCCGATATTCTTCTGGATAAAGTTATATATACTGTGCCAAAAGCGGGTGAAAAGCAGAAGCTTCTGGAACTGGCTGAACGTAACGCTATCTACTATAAACTGGAACAAAAAAAGAAAAGAATGGAACACTCCCCGCAGGTTCGAACAGGGAAAAACCTGGAAAAATTAAAAAATGATCTTCATATGCCTGTTTTACCGGTTCATATTGAATGTTTCGACAATTCAAATATAATGGGGACGAATCCGGTGGCTGCGTGCGTTGTATTCAGAAACGCCAGGCCGAGTAAAAATGAATACCGCCATTTTAATATTAAAACGGTAACCGGTCCCGATGATTTCTCTTCGATGGAGGAAATTGTCTACAGGCGTTATCGGAGAATGTCAGAGGAGAATCAAAATCCGCCTCAACTAATTATTATTGATGGGGGAAAGGGGCAGCTGTCNNATTGCAAAAAAACTTGAGGAAATCTATTTTCCGGGAGATAGCGTACCAATATATCTTGACAAAAATTCAATAAGCCTTAAGATCATTCAACAACTAAGAAATGAAGCGCACAGGTTCGGGATAAATTTTCATCGCAATAAGCGCTCCTCAGAAATGATAAAATCTGATCTCGATCAGATAAAAGGAATCGGGCCAAAGACAAAAGAGATTTTGCTTAAACATTTTGATTCGGTTGACAAAATAAAAAGTGCGTCCACAGAAGAACTTGAAAATCTGGTTGGCTCAGCAAAAAGCGCTATTTTATCGGGATATTTCAGGAAATAGCCACAGTTTCCACGTGGAACAATTTTTAAATTAATTAGATTAAGTAATTCATATTGTGATGATTAAGCCTGATTATTTAATCGCTTAAGTCAGCGAGAATTGAATATT
>PLMC01000023.1 GCA_003141495.1 Bacteroidales bacterium | reverse complement strand
TTATCTTCATCAAGATCAAGTTCCAAAAGATCAGAACGCTCCGGAAACGCGAAGCCGGGATCCATAAAGAACACCTTATCGTCAGAAGGTGAGATATCTTCATCGGGAAGAAATATAACTCCTTCTGATTCAATATTATCAGGCTCAGTGGCAATCATTATTGAATGGTCGGGATTCTGACCATGGGCATCCTGTTTTTCAATGAATTTAGTTTCATCGAAATCTTTTTCAATTTCATCTATCAAATACTCACTGTTTTTTGCCGATTCAATAACAGTCTGATGAGTATCTGAAACAATTTCTTTTTTTAAATCGCTATCCTGTTTGATATCGATCTTATCAGTATCAGAAGTACTCTTTGTTTTAAGAAGCCAGTATAACACTTCACGGTCGCCGACATGAATTGCTGAATTCCGCAACTGATTCTCGAATTTAACATCTGCATTACTGTACAAACCCTTCAATAACAGTAAATGGGCACTCTGGAAATAAGGAAAAATATCAATCAGCTCATAAACTTCCCCAATCATCTGCCTGCTAACAGGGACAGTATCCTCAATCATGTTTAAAAAGTCATTCCTGTTCATGAAGGTTACCAGTTAACAAAGGCCTGATTGAAAATATCTTCAACAAGTATTTCAACAATCTGATCCGATAGATCTTTTTCAACAGCGCTTAGGTCGAGATTGCTGTTGTAATCCTTATATCCTGAAAAAGTTTGTTCGAAATTCAGGCTAGGATCAATAGCATTTGTGAATTTAACTTTTATTGTAATTGAAAACCTGTTCGTCGCAGCCAGTGCGTCTGCACCCACAGTAAGTGGTTTGGTATTATAATCAGTTATTTCTCCTTCGAAATTTACATCACCAATCGCGTTTATATACTTAAGACTCGTCTGACCCTTGCATTTATCTATAAGAGCATCTGTTATATTCTGGCTGAGTCCGGGTTGAACAATAGGAGCCCTGTTCTGAAAATATTGTACGCTGAACGTTTTTGCCAGAGGGGATATACTAGCTCCTGAAAATGAATATGTTACTTTACATCCGTAAAAAAATACCATTACTAAAATTAATATCCAAACTGAAAGCCCGGACGTAGTAAGTCTGACAATATTCTTACGATTCAATTCCATATTCTTTAATCTTTCTGTAAAGGGTCCGTTCTGATATCCCAAGTTCGCCAGCCGCCATCTTCCTTTTCCCGTTGTACTTTTCAAGAGCCTTTTTTATCATCTCCACTTCCTTATCAGCAAGTGAAAGTGATTCTTCAATTATTTCTTCTGTATCCTGTATATTGTTTACGGACTTATGCGGTGTGAAATCAACTGACGGAGTTTCAGTTTCATTATTAGTAGTGGTATCTTCCTTCGGCTTTCTGAACAGATTCTTGATAGCTCTCGAGTTTGTCTCCTGGAAAGCAACATCAATATCACCACGCCTTATAAGATCAAAAACAAGTTTCTTAAGGTCATTCATATCACTTTTCATATCGAAAAGTATTTTATACAGTATCTCCCTTTCGGAAGAAAACGACTTGTCTTCATCTTTTTTTATAATAGCCGGGAGCTTAACGCCGCCATAGTCAGGCAGATAATTACGAAGGTTTATTGCTACAATCTCCCTTTCATTCTCAATAATTGAAATTTGTTCTGTTATATTCTTAAGCTGCCTTACATTTCCCGGCCATGAATAGTTAAGAAGTATGTTTTTAGCCTCTGAATCGAGTCTGATTGCGGGCATCCTGTACTTTTCTGCAAAATCAACTGCGAACTTTCTGAAAAGCAGAAAAATATCCTCTCCCCTGTCTCTTAAAGCAGGTACCTTTATAGGGACAGTATTTAGCCTGTAAAAAAGATCCTCTCTGAATTTACCGCTGTCAATGGCTCTTGGGACTTCAACATTACTTGCCGCAATAACCCTGACGTTGGTCTTCTGAACCTTCGATGAGCCGACGCGTATGAATTCCCCAGTTTCCAGTACTCTAAGCAGTCGAACCTGTGTTGACAAAGGTAATTCAGCCACTTCATCCAGAAAAATTGTTCCACCGTCTGCAACTTCAAAATAACCTTTCCTGCTGTCAGATGCCCCGGTAAATGAACCTTTTTCATGTCCAAAAAGCTCAGAATCAATTGTCCCTTCGGGAATTGCTCCGCAATTAACTGCTATATACTGCCCATGTTTCCTGGTACTATAACTATGAATTACCTGCGGAAAAATCTCTTTCCCTGTCCCGCTCTCTCCGGTAATAAGCACTGATAGATCAGTCGGTGCCACCTGAACAGCTATGTCGATAGCTCTGTTAAGACCTTCAAAGTTGCCAATAATGCCAAACCTTTGTTTAATATTTTGCAAATCTTTCATTTCCGGTTTTACAATGGTGCGAATTTAANNAAAACATTGGGAAATGCATTTTTTGTAAATTCGCAACATGAAAAAAGACCTGCTTCCCCAATTTGCCGGAATTATACCAGCCCGATACGCATCTGCCCGCTTTCCGGGCAAGCCTTTGGTCCTCATAGGGAACAAACCAATGATACAAAGAGTCTATGAACAGGCCAGGAAGACTCTTGATATTGTTTGGGTTGCTACGGATGATAAGAGAATTTTCGATGCAGTAACAGATTTTGGGGGAAAAGCAATTATGACCTCACCCAATCACCTTAGCGGAACTGATCGCTGTGCAGAAGCTGTTACAAAGATTAATAATGAAACAGGCAAAAAAATCGATATTGTTATCAATATCCAGGGAGATGAGCCATTTATCAATCCTGAGCAGATCAAACTTGTGATGAAATGTTTCACAGACAAAACTGTTGAGTTAGCAACACTGGTAAGAAAAGTTGAACCGGGAGAAGATGTTTTCAACCCAAATCAGCCAAAGGTTATTTTAAACACAAAGGGAGATGCGATTTATTTCAGCCGGGCTGCAATTCCATATATAAGGGATACTGAGAAAACTGAATGGACGAAGAACCATGTTTTTTATAAACATATCGGACTCTATGCTTACAGGAGTGAAACTTTGAAAAAGATAACTTCATTGGCGTGCAGCCCACTTGAAATTTCCGAGTCACTTGAACAGAACAGATGGATTGAAAATGGGTACCGGATCAGAACAGCAGTAACAACATGGGAAAGTATAAGTATTGATACTCCGGACGATCTGGAGAAAGCAAAACTGTTATTAGAGCACTTTCTTTAAAATATTACTAACTTTAGCACAATATTTGATAGAGATAATCAAAATATAATGCATGAAGAAAAGTTTACTCCTTATCTTCTTATTGATTTTCACGTTAACACTTCATGGTCAGAAGGATACTATCAATGTTATTGGTTCTCTTGCTCAAAAGAATTTTTCAAGAGAAGCTAACAATGCAAGTATAAGTATATATCCGATACCCGTGAGGGATAACAGTTTTACCATTAAAACCGACAGAGATATCTCATTTATTAAGATTACCAACATCATTGGTCAGGACGTTTTCAGACTCCACTATAATGACCCTCAGCAATTAATAAAGATCACACTCGAAAATCCCAAAAGAGGAATGTATCTGGTCACAATAATTTTCAGTGACGGAATCAGAGTTGTGAAAAAAATCATGGTTGAACAATCTGAATAAAATCAAAATTATTAAATTTTGTTTTCTAGTTAGAATTTTGGGGGGAATTACTCCGCAAAATACAGCGTTTATCAGAGTTTCTTATTCAATATTTAGTAAACAATCTTCTTAAATGATTGTTTAATTCATATTGTATTAATGACGTGTACAATTAATTAATTAAGATATTTATGGAAGACGGGGTAAATGTATTTTCGATTAAAGATCTCGAAAATTTCTCGGGTATTAAAGCACATACTATAAGGATCTGGGAGAAGCGGTATAAGATACTTGAACCCAACAGAACAGACTCAAATATAAGAACATACAGTGAAACAGAGCTTAAAAAAATCCTTAATGTTGCTTACCTCAACAGGAATGGACTGAAAATATCCAAAATTGCCAAACTTGAAGAGGATGAACTTACCCAGAAGGTAATGACACTCAGTAGTAAACACGATGATCTGGATCAGAATTTTCAGCCTGGAAAAATTCTCATGTCGGCCATCAGGTTTAATGAAATATTATTTAAGGAAGCTATCTCTCCTTTCATTAAACACCAGGGCATCGAAAATGCTTATTCCCATTATCTTTATCCTCTTCTTGAAAAAGCCAGAATCCTCTGGCAGACAGGAAGTCTCTCAAGAGCCCAGGAACAATTCGTCAGAAATACCATTAAACAGATCATTATTATTGAAGATAACCTGCTTAAGCCTGTGACCAGTAAGTCAAAACAAGTTGTGGCCATGATTAATACATCTGATAATCTTACAGATAATAATTTCCTCTTTTATAAATATGCACTGAAAAAACGCGGATTTGATGTGATCTTTACAGGCGGTATTCTTCCTGCGTCTGAAGTGATAGAGATACATAAAATAAAACCCTTTGATTACCTTGTTGTAAACTCAAGTGCATTTGATTTTGCCGAAAAGAAAATAGGCTATTTCAACAGTATCGGAAAATCACTGATGATAAAAAAGATTATTCTGACTGATTCTCCGGAAGAGTTTGAAATTAAAAAATCTTACGATAAGTTGGTAATAACCAGGGACCCGCTCAGTTTTATTAAAGCTATTGAGTCGCTTTCCTAATTTATCATTTTTGGAATGAGGCAAAGAACATTAAATCAACAGCCTCATATTTAATCTATTACATTTTTCTCATTTTGAGAAAATGATCCTCTTCTCTGGAAAAGTCGATTGTTGGTACTTTGGCTTTTAAATCAGAAATCTGTTTCAAGATACGTTCAGCAAAGTACTTTTTTTTAAGATCTGATTCAGTATTAAAACGATGGTTTAAAGCTTTGGTTATTTTAACAACCTCTCTCCACATATTAATTGTATTATTGTTAAGGTAACATCCTGCAAATGCTTCCCAAATATAATTTACCGCAGAAACTGAAGGATGTAGCATATCGTCATCATAGAACCTGTAATCTCGCAGATCATCCATAACAAGTTCATAAGCAGGGAAATAGTGAGGAGTAGTTTTGTGTTTAAGTAACTCATCAACTGCCACAAAAAGAACCGATTTACTTACCTGGTTGCCATGAGCCCCATCTTTCCAGTGCCTGACAGGACTTATTGTAAAAACAACCTGCAATTGTGGGTAGAGCAAATGCAGTCTGTTTAGCTGTTCTGTCCACAAATCCACTATCTCATTAACTGTGAGTAGTTTAGATTCAAACTGACTGGCGGGTATTTTATGACAGTTTGATACAATCAGATCTGTTGCCTTATATTTATAAACCCGTGCTGTTCCAAATGTTACGAATAAAAACCTGGCATGCTTTAAAAAACCGAGAGATTCTTTTGATCTTCTGTTTATCTTTTCGAGTACCATTGAAGGATCTTCAGAAGAAAAATCAGTATAATGATAGAAACTAAGCCATGTACCATCATAAAAATGAAGATCCTCTGGCAAAAACTCCTTTCCGCCTGTTATGGTATCAAGGGTATTGCAAACCGATACCGGATTGAAAACGGCTCCGGCAGGATTAATCAAAACCGGTATATGACCCATTTCCAACTGAGAACCAATTGAGGAAGCAAAGCATGAGCCAATAAACATCACCGGATCATTGTAGGTGATCTTATTCTTAGAGGGATCAATAGTAAATGTAGTTCTCAGTTCCATATTGCTATTGCGGAATTTGGATTACAGATTTGGATCCGGCTATAAAAACTCAATCAGAAATCAACAATCTGTAATCCGAATTGATAACCCTAACTCTTAATCCAGTCAATAATATATTTAAATACTTCATCTTTGAATGGCTCATTGTGTAATTCATGATAACCGCCATCCCATATTTTCAATTTAACCATGTTCGTTTTTCCTGCAAACTCCCGGCTTCCCTCCGGGGAAGTAATCATATCATCACTCCCATGGAGTATGAGAACCGGAATTTTGAGGTCGGAAGCATGAGTAAGTGAATACTTTGCGGCTGTCAACGCCCCATCAAAAAGCCTCACTGAGATTTTGTCATGAACCAGAGGGTCTGTCTTATATCTCTCAACAACAGTTTTATCATGAGAGATATGATTTATGTTAAGGCCCGATGGTTGAATAAGTCCGGGAATCAGTTTTTTCATCACTGAAACTAAAAAGAGTTTAATCTTTGAAGGTTCGAATGCCAGACGAAGAAACGGGGAGGTAACTATTGCACCCTTTACTTTAGGGTTTTTACGTAAAAGATAATATAGAACTATTCCTCCGCCCAGACTGTGTCCATAGATATAAACCGGGCACCCGGGGAAAGTCTGGTTACAACTTTTAATCATGATATCTATCATTTCATCAATCAGGGCAAAACTTATTACATCGCCTCGTGTTCCGTCAGAACTGCCATGACCCGGCAAATCAACACCGGTAAAACCTATCCCCTCTTTATTAAACAGCGCAGCCCAGTGATCATAGCGATGAATGTGTTCCCCAATACCATGTACAAAGATTATTACAGCTTTCATGTTTTCGCCGGGGCTTTGAATTATCCCGCGTAAAACCTGTCCGTTATTAAGCCTGATATTAAAATCCATACCATTTTTCTTTAAAATTACGAAACTTGATTAAATATCCTGTATATGCTCAGGGTAGATTTTTAATTTATCCTTAATCAAACCTTAACCAATTCTTAATCTCTTCTCTTTTAGCAAGGTTTAAATTTGTTGAAGGTTAGTTTATACGCTTTAGCAACAGTTTATCACAAAAAGCAAATTTATTTAAAATAGGTAAAAATTTTAATATTTCAATTTAGATAATATTTAGACTGCATTAATAAATTCGACTTTAATTAACAGAATATCATAATTATACAAATGAACACTAATTATAACAAGCGCAGAATATAACGATATTAAGATATTAAGATTTGCATATCTTTATTTTTCTGTATATATTTGTTTCAACAATAAAAACCTAAGAGTTATGACACAGTATGAATTTAACAGCAGCCTTATAGAAATGAAGACAAATCTTCAAAGATTTGCAATGAGTCTTACCTCCGATCGTGACAGCGCTCTGGATCTTGTACAGGATACCTACCTTAAGGCTATTACTTATAAAGAAAAATTTGTCGATTACACAAACCTCAAGGCCTGGGTATTTACTATTATGAAAAACACTTTCATCAATAATTACAGAAGAAATGTGAAAGAGAATACCATTATTGACGGGACACAGGATCTCTATTATATTAACCAGCCGCACGACAAAGGGTTTATTTCGCCAGAGTCCAAATATGCTGAAGGTGAAATTGAAAATGCAATTGATTCTTTAAGTGATGAATTCAGAATTCCGTTCAGGATGCATATCGAAGGATACAAATATAAAGAGATTGCTGATGAACTCGGGTTAAAAATAGGCACTGTGAAAAGCAGAATCTTCTTCACTCGTCAGAAATTAATGTTGATGTTAAAGGATTATTCAAGATAGATAGTTAGTTAGGTTAGTTAGGTTAGTTAGTTAGGGTTGAAAAAGGACTGAGCGATCAGCCCTTTTTTATTATCCTTACAATCACCCCTGTTAGTACAAATGCAAGAAAGATACCTGAAACAATCCATGCCCATGTATTTGGTGTCTTTGATTCAGCCCACATTTCATAGGGTTCAGTCATAAAAAAGTCTGACTTTACAGGCCAGAGCAAAACATGGCTGCTGTCTATAAAACCATTAGTGCCAATGAGTTTTCCCGGCATTACTATCCTGACAGAATAATCTTTGAAATCCACAAGAAAGTATTTAGTAACAGATCCGAGCGCTGAATCTGCTTCTGTCTTAAATTTTACAGCATTTTCTTCACCAATCAGTTCTTTCAGGATAATTCCGTTTTGCCATAAACTATCGAATTTAGCATTGTTTGATTCAACAACCTGAATAAATTCATCTTGTCTGGCTTTTAAAGATTCTCGTGTCATGTCTTTACCTGCTCTCCCCGCAGTAAGATCAGAAAATTTCCCAATCCACTCTGAAACAATATTTTTTGTGGACCAGAGATCAGTTTTATGTTTGATTGAATCCGCAAGAGCCCTGAATTTAAGACTATCCGGGCCTGTTTCTTTATCATGTTTCAGGCTTTCAGGAGAATAAAAATAGAGGAGTTCTTCACTATTAAGGAAATCTTTGACAGGATAACCATAAGACAACTGTTTGTCTATTCTTTCAGAGAAGTGGAATTCTGTATTAAACCATTTGAACCTTTTATTAAATCCGGCTTGTCTTGAAACGTTTTTGTTAGCGCTGGAGTCTTTTTTATATGCCTGGTTTAACTCATCAACATTTTTAAATTGTTTCACTGCTGTTCTAATCCAGATCGAATCTCTCTTTTTGTCAATATCGACTGAGTCTTTGATAGTCCATGTACTGTCAAGCGGTACCTGAATTTCAGAAATCTTAAATCTTTTATTAACGTCGGCTTCATTACTTTTCATTTCAATCTTCCGTGTAACAGATCCATCGGGATGAACATAATCGGTTACCACTGTTTCAGGTTCATTACATGAAACAATCAACATTAGAATCAATGCCAAAACCAGTTTAATTGATTTTCTTTCCATGGCTTCAAAGATTAATTTTGGAGTGATTATTTTCGATTAACTTCTTTTCAATCATCTCTTTCAATTCAGGATCCTCCTCTATCAGGTTTTCAAGATCCTTATATTTCAATTGCAACTCGTTTACAGACTCAATAAGCTCCTTCATCTGCCTTTCTGAAATAGTTGTATTCTTTGAGGGGAGTCTCCAGCCTGAGTTCCTGTATAGCATAAGCATTTTTTCAATTCCATATGCAGGTGCGGATCCACTTTCTTTCTCAGTAATAATTGCCTGTCTGCTCAGATAATCTATCCTCTTAAGAATGATAGACTGTTGATATACAAAAACCAGAACCAGAGCAATTGAGGCAGCAATAAGGCTTCTTCTAACCCATTGTATATACACCCAACCGAACAGAAAATCAACCAAATCAGAAAGAAACAATCTGGAATGATTAACTCTTGATATTCTTTTAATAACCTCTCTTTCAATTCCATCAGTTGAATCTAAATCTGGTTTTGATTTCCTGAGAAGATCCAGAACCTTTTTATATTTTTCGTTTTCTGGTTTCATAACTATAAATATTTTTCAACCTTTTCGGAGATACTTTTTCTTGCATGATAGAGATTGGCTTTAACTGCTGATTTACTTATTCCGGTAATTTCAGATATTTCATCATTTGACATTCCTTCAAGATCGGATAAAACAAAAACTGTTTTTTGTCGGGGACTCAGTTTTTTAGTAAGAATCCCAATGATCTTTGCTGTCTCGCTATTTTCCAGAGTTACGGACGGTTCAACTGATATCCTGTTTGAAATCAATTCCCATGTTTGTTCATCTGTAACAAATTCCGGATTTCTTTTCCTCTTTCTCATGTGATCATAGCATTTGTTAACAACAATCCTGTAGATCCATGTCTTATAAACTTCTGCCGATTTGATCCTTTTAAGTTTTTGCCAGATTGTTATCATTGTTTCCTGGACAACATCCTTAGCCTGATCTTCATTACCCAGAATCCTGAAAGCCACCGAGTAAGCAAAGGGGGATGTCAATTCAATAAGTTTTCTGAAATTGTTAAAATTTCCTCTCCTGCACTCTTCTATAAGTTGTATGTCTATCAAAATATTTTGTTGAGTTGTACTATTAAGACGTTAATTTTACAGCAAGGTAAAAAACATATAGTAATTTTATGTTGAAACAAGTAAAAAGCCCTTAGTGAACCTTAGTGATAACCTTTGTGTTCCTTTGTGGGACACTATTTATATAGATTCCATGCGGTCTTGCGGAATGTTACGGACGTTTTGCGGATGTCTGGAGACAAAAAAAAGCCTCCGAATTGCTCCAGAGGCTCAGTTTTGATTGTTGATTAGGCAACCACTTTTGCAATTACATCACAGTAATCGCCTTGTAATTTTACCACACACTCGGTGGTTATTGGCAATCCTTCTTCAGCTAACAACTTTTTGTAATGATACCGAAGTTTTTCTAATACTCGGTCCTTTGCCCTTTGTTCAGTACAACTTTTGTGCTGTAATAGGTATTCTACTACAAGGATTTTTGCGTCGAGTGATTTAATCTGTAAACTCATAATTTGTTTGTTTTTGTTTTAAATAACTTTATTTCGAAGCTTGTCTGAAGGAACTCTACTGTATATTGCTCAGCTTTTAAACCTTCATTCAACTGTTAGCAAAGGTACGGCACTGGTTAAGACTGGCAAAACTTCTTGTCAACTCCTGAAGCGCTTTAATCAATTGACAGGATTACTGAAAAGATTGACTGAGATTGTAACTTTTAAATAAAAAATACGTTGTGAGCAGTCCTTTTGCAGGAACATTTGATCAAGAGCTGTATATCTATAGTGAAAGTGGCTCCAAGACTTATCCTTTACAATGAGTTCCAATACTTTTATTTTGATATCATATTTTTTCTTCTGAAATTTACTGTTGCCGCATTTCCTATACCATTTGCTTATACTGCTATTCAGACATTGATATTAGGTTATATTCATTATGGAGATGACACTTCTTATTTTCCAATAATCCTTTTGCATTGAATAAAAAGTTTTTTAACTTTCGTTATGATCAAGTCTGTATTTAAGTTAATAACAACCCCATATGAAAACATTTGATGAGCGCCTAGCAATTCTTAATAATGAAATTATCAAACAACAAAAAAAAGGTTGGCAAATAGCAAATCGGAATGATTTGACTTGTCAACTTATAAAAGAAAAAAAACCGGAAATTATAGTGGTAGTGATTTTATTTTTACTTTTTGTGATACCGGGGTTATTATACTTAATCTTAATGAAGGGTTCAATAACTGTTTATATTGAAATTAATGAAGAAGGAGAAGTAAAATACTCGGGGAAAGATTTATCTCCATACGAACTTGACAAGTTGAAGACAGAATATGTTGATACAGTTGTTAATGGAAGAAAATTATCTCCATATGAGATTGAAATGAGAGAGAAAGCCGCAGGTGGTGATAAAAAAACTATCAGTCAAACCCCTTTTATGAGTCAAACTACTAATGCTCTTGGTCTTTTAACAACAAGTGCAATCGCTGAAGGATTAAAGATATCTGAGGAAGAAGTTATCAAGTTAATCACTACTGACCAACTTAAAGGGAAGAAAATAGGAGATAAATATTTTGTAAGAAAAGAAGATTTTGATGAGTTTATGAAAAAATAATATCCAGCATTTGATATCAGCGGTATCCCCTTCTTTTAGCAGCGACAAGCACGAACGCAGCGAGACATTCAATCAGGAGATGCCGCTTTTATTTCTTAAGTTAAATTTTGATTATTTGTTTTCAACTGACACTTAATAAATTACTTGTTTATCATGAAATATTTCACTTTAATTATTGCTGTATTATTGTCTCTGAATCTCAATTCCCAGGTCGTGACAAATGGGCCCGTATCAATACATTTTCTGAATTTACCTGAAAAGATTAAATCAGCTAAGCGATGCTCAATATCCATAGAGAAATCTGATACAAATTATCAATCGTTAACATTAATAGGTTCTGGATTCTTGGCTACAAGGATGGGTTTCTTATATGCTGTTACAAATTCTCATGTAGTTAAGAGTATTGGGAAGGATAAAATTTTACTTATAGGGTTAAATTCAGAAATGAAAAAAGAGTATGCTTTAGTTGAAAAAACCATTACTGATGAGAAATATGATATAGCCGTGCTAAAATTGGGTGATTCATTTCAATCAAAAATAGTAGCGTTGATACATCTTTAGCTAACCCCTTAACGCTTACTCTCAGCACTTTTGAAAAATCTGAAAATATTATTGAAGGTAATGGCGTTATAATAATAGGTTATCCATTAGGTTTGGGTTCAGACTTTACTGGGAATAAACCAATTTCAAGAATAGGGATTATTGCTCAAGGACCTAATAATAATACAAATACTTTTCTATTAGATTGTATAGTAAGTCATGGAAATAGTGGTAGTCCAGTATTTAATGAACAAACTATGTTACTAATTGGTATGATATCATCGTTTAAACCAGACAATATAAATTTATATGATGAAAATGGCACATTAAGAACTAGTTTGCCTGCTAATTCAGGGATAGCTGTTTGTATAACTGCTGAAATGATAAAAAAGATTATTATGAAAATGTAGCCAAATAATGTTTTTATGTTGAATTATTATACGGTTGAAATTTGATATCTACGGTACTTAATTCACTTTGTAGCGACAAGCACTGATGAAACGAGACATTCAATCAGGATGTTACTAAATGCAACTTGGATTTAGATTTCAAGTTCATTAACTTTGATTTTCATCTTAATTAATCCCTTCAGATGAATGACAGTCCAGGAATACATAGATAAAATTAACAAGCGATATATTACCGGGATCTCCAGGGAACATAGTTATAGAGGTGATCTGCAGACCCTTCTTGAAACTTTGGCTCCGGATGTCCTGGTAACCAACGAACCGGCAAGAGTAGCTTGTGGGGCTCCGGATTACATTATCACCCGTAAGAATATCCCGGTTGGGTATATTGAAGCAAAGGACATTGGTGCGGATCTCAGCAATAAATCTTACAAAGAGCAATTTGACAGGTATAAGCAATCGTTGAATAACCTTATAATTACAGACTATCTTAATTTTCAACTTTTTATTGACAGTGTCTTTGTCACCTCAATTTCCATTGGCGATATTCAGGGTAATAAAATTATAGCCCGTCCTGAGAATTTTGCCGGATTCACGGATCTGATAAAGAACTTCTGCATCTTCACTGGCCAAACTATTAAGTCAGCATCAAAACTTTCAAAGATGATGGCAGCAAAAGCCCGTCTACTTGCAGACGTTATTGAGAAAGCACTTGATCCGGATACTTCTGATGGAGAAATTTATGAACCACAGAATCTGAATCTTCATAATCAATATGAATCTTTCAAACAGATCCTTATTCATGATATCACTGTTAAGTCTTTCGCTGATATCTATTCCCAGACAATAGCTTACGGAATGTTTGCAGCAAGGCTTCATGATACTTCACTCGAAAACTTTACCAGGCAAGAAGCTGCAGAACTTATCCCGAAGTCAAATCCGTTTCTGAGAAAACTATTTCAATATGTTGCCGGTTATGATCTTGATGACCGGATAAAATGGATTGTTGATGCTCTGGCTGACATATTCAGGGCGACAAATGTTGAGGAGCTGCTGAAGGACTTTGGTAAATCCACACACCAGCATGATCCAATGATTCATTTTTATGAAACCTTTCTCACTGAGTATGATCCAGCATTGCGCAAAAGCAGGGGGGTTTGGTACACTCCTGAACCGGTTGTCAATTTTATTGTGCGTGCTGTTGATGACATTCTTAAGTCTGAGTTTGGATTATCACATGGTCTGGCGGATACTTCAAAGATTAAAATTAAGGTCCAGACTTCAGGTACTGTGAAGCCTGTTGAAAAAGAAGTACACCGGGTCCAGATTCTTGATCCTGCAGCTGGAACCGGTACATTTCTGGCGGAAGTAATAAAACAGATCTATCAGAAATTTGAAGGACAACAAGGGATCTGGAGTCAGTATGTTGATGAACACCTTTTACCTAGGCTAAATGGCTTTGAGATTTTGATGGCATCTTACGCCATGGCGCACCTGAAACTAGATATGCTGCTCACAGAAACTGGCTACAAATCAAATAAAGAACAACGGTTCAGAATTTATCTAACAAATAGCCTTGAAGAACATCATCCTGATACCGGTACGCTCTTTGCAAATTGGCTGAGTACCGAGGCAAATGAAGCAAACCATGTAAAAAGAGACACTCCGGTTATGGTGGTTCTTGGAAATCCACCATATTCAGTAAGTAGTAGTAACAAGGGTGAATGGATCCAGAACTTAATAGTGGATTACAAAAGAGGACTTCATGAACGAAAGATAAATCTAGATGATGATTATATTAAGTTTATTAGATATGGTCAATATTTTATTGATAAAAACGGGAGTGGTATTTTAGCATATATTTCAAATAATAGCTTTATAGACGGAATCACCTATCGACAAATGCGACGTCAATTACTCGAAAGTTTTGATAAGATTTATATATTGGATTTACACGGGAATGCTAAGAAAAAGGAAGTCAGTTCTGATGGGACAATTGACCAGAATGTATTTGACATTATGCAGGGTGTAAGTATTAATATTTTTGTTAAAACAGGTAAGAGAAAGAAAAATCAAATTGGAAAAGTATTGCATATAGATTTGCAGGGTAATAGAGATTTTAAATATGATTATTTATATAAAAGTTCTCTAAAAGATTCAAAATGGAAAATTTTAGAGGTTCAGGAGCCAAATTTATTCTTTGTCCCAAAAGATTTTACATCTGAAGGAGATTATTCTAAGTGGATCAAATTAAATGATTTAATGCCAATTAATAGTTCAGGCATTGAAACAAAATGTGATGAGATCTCTGTCCGATTCACTTCAGATGAACTTGATAAGAACTTACAACTCTTTAAGGATCTTGATGTAGAGTATCTAAAAAAGGAGTTTCAACAAAAAAAAGAAAGTAGTGGTTGGAATTTCAGCAAAGCAAAGGCTGAAATATGTTCTGGTAGGTTCAGCAAGCACTTATTATATTACCGCCCATTCGATTTAAGACATTCAATAATAACATCACAATCTGGAGGTTTTATAGGTCGATCACGATTTGAAGTGATGAGACACTTCATGTATCCAAACAACATGGGTATTCAAATCTGTCGACAACAAAGCACATATAATTTTCAACACGTTTTGGTTACCAAATGTCCTGTAGATAGGAATTCTATTTCTTTACAGACGAAAGAATCGACATATGTATTCCCTCTTTATCTATATAACAAAGCAGATGGTCAAAAATCTATTGATCAGACCGACGACAGAACTCCAAACTTAAATCCTGAATTTGTAAAACAATTTTCAAATATTTTGAAGATAAATTTTATTAACGAGAAAGAAACAACCAAGAATACCTTCGCTCCAATAGATATTCTGGACTATATCTATTCCATTTTGCACTCACCGAATTATCGCGTAAAATATAAAGAGTTCCTAAAAATTGATTTCCCCAGAGTGCCTTATCCCAAAGATGCAGATACCTTCTGGAATTTAGTAAAACTTGGCAGTAGCCTCCGGCAGATCCATTTACTTGAGAGTCCACTTATTAATAAGTTCATAACTACATACCCGGTCAACGGGTCGAATGAGGTAATCAAGCTCAAATATGAAGGTAGTAAGGTCTGGATCAACTTCGATCAGTATTTTGATCATGTTCCCCAGGTTGCATGGGAATTTTATATTGGTGGTTATCAACCAGCGCAAAAATGGCTGAAGGATCGCAAAGGAAGAGTATTATCCTATGAGGATATTCAGCATTACCAGAGAATAATTGTTGCTCTGGCTGAGACTGACCGGTTGATGAAGGAGATTGATAAGATTGAGTTTAGCTAATAAACGATAGAGTGCATATATATTTCTCGCGTATCATAGTAAATCTTCTCTTAGTAAATAAGCGTTAACAGAACTCCTCTCGATTAAAAAGTTTAAGATCACAAGTATCTTATTTTTAATCATTATATCATGCTTTATTTTCGTTCTATTTATATAAATGTATTTTCTAATTAGGATTTCAATGTAATAGATTGTATTTGTTTCTAATTTTTCTCTTGAATTTTTTTTATTCTTCTCAATAATTTCACTTATCCAAAATATCCCATCATTCAAAAATCCACTGCCAATCTCGTTTAATAATTTTGCAATTGAATCAAGAACAGATGGACAGTGCCCAATATCCTTTACAACTTTTCTATAAAATAATTTTTCTCTTTCTTTTAAACTGTGCCATTCCTTAGCTGTATCTTTCCAATATGGCCAAGCTAGAAGATAATAGTGTATGATTTCACTTAAATAATAGTTTGCATTATTATTACACAAATCAACTATTTTCTGATAGAAACTTTCCCATATCAACCAAAATTGCTCGTATTTGTTAATCCTATCTTCTGTTGAAATAATTTCTTGAAAAAAAGAAGCCATTTCTCGATTGCTTGAAAAACTAACTACAAAGGGTTGAATAAATTGATTAATATTTTTCGTTTCTCTGTTTAAAATAAAATAAGAAAACTTTGAAAATAATCTATGTCTAAGTGAATAATCATTTTTCTCATCATCAAAAAACAATTTCTCGCAAAATACAGGAAGAATGTTTGTAATAAAATCTAAATGGTTATCATTTTGTGTATTTACTGGAAGTAACTGAAATGCTGTTTCTAAAACTTCTATAGGGCATCCACTGATATGAATATCACTGCTTTTAAGTTTTTTTGAAATAAAATCATCTAATTCTGGCTGATACTTTTTTTTAAAATCTTCAATTAATTGGTTTCTTGGAATTTTATAATTACAGTAATCTTCTTTCTCTCTACTAATAGTATCTTTTAAGTTATCAAATAATGGTTTTAACTTCAAGAAACCTAAGAATATATCATTAGCATCTTCAGGAGAAATATCCCATAAATTATTCACTATTGTTTCAATTGAGTAATCACAGACTCTTTTATATTGACCAATTGGATAGGGATCAAAGAGAATAAACAAAAGAATAATTTTTAGGTCATTTCTATCTTCTGGGAATAGATTAAACAAGTAGGGTATCGAATTTACAGCAACTTCTATACCGTCTGATATCTGATATTGGTAATTGGGACGAAATGGTTCTGTGGCGTATTCAATAATAATTTCTTTACAAAATTGCTTTTCATCTATTGCAAGCTCTTTTTCATACTCTTTAATAAGCGCAGAACAGGTATATGCCGGGATTGAACTATTGAATAAATAAAAAGATCCACTTCTAATACTGTGTTTTAAGTTTTCCATAATTTCTTTTGTTTCTTTTAAAACAAGTTTTGGGTCTTTTTCATATTGCTCATAATCTCCATATTTCTTATTCTTATCAAATTTATAGATTGCCCATAACTTTAAAGGGACATACTTCATTTGTTCAGTATATTTGTTTTGAGCCTCTTCACTATGCTTCTTTAAATCTGGATCAATTTCAGGATTAAAATCAATTATTATTTTATCGTCTTTCTGCTTAAGTTTTGGCTTCATTTTTCTTCTATCAATCCTTGTCAATAATAATCTTAAAGTTTTATCATCATCAGTTTCATTAAATTTACTTGGCAATTGCTTATAAAAATCATCTATAATATTCCATATTGCTTTTTGTCTAAGGACAGACTCATCCTCACTTATTATTTCGCTTCTGAAAAATTGATAGTTTATAGCCAAGTTTTCTAAAGATGTTTTTCTATGAGAATCATCACAGGTTCTAATTCTCTCATCCTCATAGATTTTATTTCTATAATTTAAGCCATATCCAATTGAGGATAAACTTTTTACTTCATACTCAGAATTTACTCGAATATTTTCATATAAAAAGAATTTACTTGTTCTAAAAAGTATTAATGCAATATTGAAAAATTTATCAGGGTAAGCTAAAACGACACTTGTAACAACAGCAGTGATTGATGCTGAAGTCGAATTTTCAATTAAGTAAATTAACCAATTTTCAATAACATTTGCATCCTTGCTTTTTGCAATATCCAAAAGATGTTTTTCTAAAGCCATATGAATGGATTGCAATAAGTAGGGTGTAACTGGAGAGCCAATACCTCTATACATATTCCAAAGGCAATGACTTATATATTGTTTTTGTCTCGTCTTATCATCTATTATAACTTCAATTTCCTCAACAGATTTATCAAGGCCTGATTCAACAAAACTATGTACCGACTTATTTGTAAAGGTCAAAATAAAAGTGATCGTTTCTTTAAAAGAAAATTGCAATAACCAATAGATTGGAGTTTGAAAAGTACTAGCTGGGTGATAATCGTGATGCCAATTACTATTTAATGAATAATAATTTTCAACACCAATTCCATCATAATCATAGATAGTACTTGATTTCACTGATTTAAACCAAAAAAGGTCAGCTAATTTTAACACAAAATCAGGAAGTACTAAAAGTACAGAAATGTTATCTTGGTTTGATATGAGAATTGATTTGCATAATTCGAAATAAGCATCTGAATGGTTTGTCCAGTTGTTTTTTAAGACTTCATTAAAAATTGCTTTTAGTTCATCTTTGATTTCAGAAGCTCCGTGAAGAATAATTATAATTAATTCCTTTTCTATTCCTGAACTATATCTAAATTCTACTTCAAACTGAATCTTCTTATAAAACTGCAACGCAAATAAACTTGCTTGTCTTGTAGTTTCTCCTTTCTTATTATTATTATTCCAATCTTTTAATAATGGAATAATGAAAGATATGCTTGATGGGTCAAATAAATCTAGTTTTCTATAAATTAAATCAATAGTGGAATTCCATCCACTGCCTTTTGGATGTGTAAAAATGTACTTTAAATCTACATCATTATTGTTACCAAGTAATCTATAAATTGTGCTATCTACTTCTTTACATGCTATTCTGAGTAAAAATGCTATTTTCTTTAATATAAGTAGCTCATCTTGAAGTATTATACTTTCAAATTTATTGAAAAAAGTACTTGAATAATCAGAAAGTAAAACAGATATAAGTATTTCATCTTTCCAAAATACTTCAATAGTAACATCAAAGAACACATTTTCAATGAATGACTTAATGTCGTCAATATAATCTATTAGTTTCTCGGATAACCATTTTCTAAATGCTCTCCTAATAGTTAAAGAAGTACCAATCTGTTCAAAAAACGCATTGTAGTTTTCAGCTACATTATATGCCCTTTCTATAATTACGTTAAGTGCCCATTCTTCGTAAATATCATGAGTAATAAAATAACCGCCGTGACTAGAATCATATTGTATTATCTCATCCAACTCTAACTTTGAAAGAACCAGATTAAAACATTTTTCTGGTTTAATAAAAAATAGACCACTATCACATCTAGCCTTTGCGATGCTTATAAAACAATCCTCCCTTAAAATATGTATATTATCCTTTGTAAAAGATGAATTTTGAATTTTCTTATTCCAAATAATATCTTTAAAATGATCAAGGTTTATACTGTTGTCAAAACTTTGATAATTCTGTAAATACTCATCTAAGTAGAAAAGATTTTGAACTAAGCTTTTTAATCGTATGTCAGAAGGTAATTGAAAATTATATTTAATTGCCAGGGCGTAAAGTTCTTCATTTGAGAGATTTTCGATATTTATTTGTTTAAACGGAATTCTGTAAACTTCAATAAATTGAAATATTAAATCGTCCAAATAGCTTTGTCTAGTAGTGAAAATTATTCTCCAAGAATTTTTAAGTAAAGCAGATATAAATTCTTTAAAGACATCTTGATTTTCTAAATCAGATAGTTTCTCTGCAGAATCTATAATAATTATTTTATTCTTTTCTTGTTGATGTATTTGTATAAAATCAATTACTGAATATTCTCCATATAGATTGAATATTGTCCCAATATTTTTGACATTAAATTCTGCTGCTTTGAAAATATAAAAGGGAATTATTCCATTTGTGTTTTTATAAAGCTCTTTAATTATTGCAGTTTTTCCACAACCGCCTTCTCCGCTAATGATTATTATTTCTGACTCCTCAGAAACTTTCCCTAAGTTTTCAATAATCTTAGTTCTGTCAACTTTTATTATTTGATTATTGAATTTTATATCATTTTTAATAGAGTATAATATGTTATCAGAGTGGTCATTTAGTCCATTTAAAAAATCTACAATGTTTTTATTCAAACTAAAAAAATATTCTGAAAGATAAATATTCTCAGGCAATGCAAGTTGTATCTCGAAGTGACTGGGAACCCTCCATTCAATACTTAAATTAATTTTTGTTGCTTCAGTTTCAATATCAACTTTGTACTGTGGGTCTTTTTTATTTTTTTTTGTGCTTTCTGAAAATTCTTGATTCAGGTAAAAGAGTACTTTGTTTAAATTCGGATTTTTACCTTTTGCCTTCTTAATTGAATCAATTATATCATCTTTATTATCTGATATTTTGGTATCGTAATATTTAGCTTGAAATCCAACATATTCAGTCTCATTTTGAATAGGTTCAGTTTCTATTCCAGTTTGATTTTTGAATCTAAAAATTCCTTTCTTGACATTGTATTCATTACAGAAAAGATGGTAAGCAAGATTCTCAAATAAAAGAGTTTCTTTTCCATTGAATTTTGCTTTAAAGTTATTCCAATTTATTTCTGTCATTCTTTGATTTTTAAAATGTTTGTGGTTTTTTTTGCATTGGTTATACCGACCATTTTATAGCTAGTATTTTGTTATGTGTCAAGTTATAAGGAATTATTAATCTATCTTTTATGTCAATCATGATGAAATCATTTTTTGCAAGCTCTATTAAAAGCTTTGGAGTCTTGTTGGGCGGTGCGGCTTATAAATGTGCTTGCATAATGTGCTTGCATAAGGTATTTTATAATGATTTGAATTTTTTTACCCATGTTTTGTTCTCATAAATAGTTGATCTATTAATTCTAGTATTTAGAATTGGATAATTCTTTATTAATAAAGATTTTACAGACTCGAACACTAGTTCTGGCATTTGTTGACTAAATGTAATCCTATTTATAGAATCAAGCATAATATCTATTTCGAAATATTCAAGATCAGAATCTCCCTGCCATATTAATCTATATTCATTTTCAGTTGTATACGGTTCCCTCTTAGTGAATGGGATTTGTTCAATTTTAATCAATTCTGGTAAAATATTATTGATTTTTTCATAATGTACAACTTTGTGTACCAAAGCTGGAATACCTCTGAAAATTTCAAAAAGCTTTGATGCCTCAAATTCTATACAACAACCGCTTGAACCATTTGCATATGTTTTCCAGTGATGAATAGTCTCAGATTCATAAGAAAAACACAATGCAAAAAGTTTTTTAACATTTGCCTTTTCTTTGTACGCTTCAATTATAAGTGTATCATTTTTATCATCCCATGTTTTTAATGGGTCAATCAAAACAAGTCTTTTCCGTTCCAATACGTCTAAAAGAACTGGTAAAGAAGTGTACCGATTAAGTCTTTTTATTGTCATTTCTGAATTACTTGTTGATTAGAGAATTAACTCAATCAAAACATTATTTTCAACACTCAATTTAGTGAGTATCATTTTGAATGCTATTTTTTTTGCCTCTTGATTAGGTGGATTATTTAATTTGTCTCCAATAGTTATAATAATCAATAACGCTTTTGATCTTTTTCTGATACAAAATTAAAGTTTAAGTTATTAATTCGAAAAGGCTTATTGATTTTCATAGTTATTAAAATTTATATTAGTAGATAGTTGCCTGTAAATATTTTTGTTCTTTTAGTAGCGATGGATTTGGCTCTTTTGCTTTTGCACGTGAGTTACAATCGATTAAAGTTAAACAAAAATGATTGGATATACCCGATTGCACAAATTTTAATAAAAACCCCGGCGTAGTTATGTTCTACCGGGGATAACCTTATAGGAGCATTATCACAACATCTGATTGATATTGTCATTTTGATTGTTATCGTCAAGGCTATCAATAATTATCCAGGCAATTAAGATGATAAAACAGATTGTTAGTAAGGCTTTCATTTTACATTCATCGAGTATAAATAATTTTCAAAAGCATATTAGAAATATGCCCCGGGTATTATTCCCAGGGCATTATCAGAGACATTAATCATAATTCAGGATCAGCATCACTGAATGATTCCGTTAGGTCAAATTCAGAAAGCTGGATCATATCCCAGCAATCATCACAAGTGTTTACAGAGTCAGAAGAAATATATCCTTCTGCGATCAGATCGAGTGTTTCGTCACATGGACAGAAATACTCGCCACAATGTCTACAACGTATTTCCATGTTTTCAATTATAAAAGTCCATTGTCTGCAAAGCTGTAGTATTCGCCATCCATTGTTAGGATTATGTGATCTAAAAGCTGTATATCCATCAAATTTCCCGCATCCTTAATCTTTTGCGTGATTTTTGAATCAGATTCAGAAGGATTCAAATTTCCGGAAGGATGATTGTGACATACAATGATGCCAGATGCATTAGCTTTAATAGCTGCCTGGTATATCAGACGTACATCAGTAACAGTACCGGATAGGCCTCCCTTTGAAACAGGGAATATGCCCAGCACTGAATTTGATCGATTCATGAGCAGAATTTTAAATTCTTCAGTATGCTCTATTGAGTCTTGATCCCAATTCTCAAGAAAGATTTCATAGGCATCCCGAGAACATTTCACTTTTAATCGATCCGATGCCTTGATTTTTGTACGGTATATCAGTTTTACTTCAGATATACTTGTTGTCTGTTGTTTCATGATAATAATTTTTAATTGATTACTAGAAAAGAAAAACCAAGTCAACTGACCTGGCTTTATGATTGATAGATAATAATAAGCTATAAGCGGAGCCGTTTTGCGAGATCCATCCAGCATCCGCCAAAGAAAGCGGCTATAACCTGCAGAATAAGGCAAGATTTACTCCGTAACTTTAGCCTGATCTTGCCGTTTCGAAAGGTTTTGCTTTGTTGCAAAAGACGCGATTGGCGAATGATGGTGGATGGCGCAGGCTCGCTCTACCCAACGTGAGGCTTGCGATTTGCCCGGTACACTACTGGATATTTATCAGTTTGTGCCGGCGCAAAGAGAGCAAGACTCACTCCGCTCTCCCTGCTTAGTCATTATTCATAAATTTAAAATAAAAACCATCTACCCAGGGGTTAGGCCAAGTAGATGGATGTAGCACGGTTAGTTTTCAGTGGTTCTTGAGATTTTATAGTTGAGTTGAACCATCTCAAAATAGCCGAAAACAAAATACAGCATGACTCAACAACTTAAAAAAGCCACCCACTTCACATAAAGGAAATGGATGGCGAATCCTGGCGTGCGGTTTTTGGGGACCTTTAACCAGGAATGAAGGATAAACTTGTCTGATTTTAATCCAGGAGATATCATTCAAATCCAAGATCGTTCTCAGTAATATCAGCGAAGGTTATACGGCCTTTAAAACAACAACTGATAACTTATATCCAGACGATCTTAAACCGGCTCTGATGACTCGCTATAGGGCTTTATTCGTGCCCGGAATTTTGCAGGTTCTGCAGCACATTTTTTCATTATAAACTTCTTCCCTTTTTTGTGGTTTCTTTTCTTTGTTGCTTATGTTAGTATTCGCCAGGAAGAAGAAGATTTTTATTGATTAGCCATATTTCAATTTTTGGCAGCTTAAACTTGGAGTACGCAATTTTCTTCGATAATATTAACTTTTCATTGTCATAGCATTGCAACGTCCAGGTCAAATCATTTGCCTGCTCTTTATAAATCCATCTCTGGAAAAATATTTTGCCGATAGCTCTATCACATTGGAGACATAGAATTGTGTCTATCAAACAAAATCCTTCAAGCGAATCCCTGACGTATTTTATACCGGTAGAAATGTACAACTGGCTCTTCCCGGGATATAAATGAGGTGTAAACATCGAGCAACGATTAAATCGTCTTAATCTTTTGGTGATTATTTTCGTGTCCATTTTTATAGATATCAAAGGTTAATAATAAAAAAGGGCTGGATCTTTCGAACCAACCCTTCAAGAAATAAGAAAGACAATTAAACAATTGCTTTATCCGAATACTGAAAAGTATGGGTGATCTTCACGACCTTCTTACTGTTAGGCATTTTGATCTCATATTCCGGACAATCAACTTTCTCAATGACTCCGGGTAAGGTTGTTCCAATTAGCTCTTTTGCCTGAGCTTCATCAAGTGTTGTGGGCATCAAAATTCTCTTAGCCGAAAGGTATGGCTTGCCACTAGACTTGCTATTCAATACCTGAACATCGCCGAGCAATACGATAACATTGTACTTCTCATTCTTGGAATTCAACTTGGTCTGTGCATCAATAATTTTTACCATTTTAGTAGTTATTAGTTAAACATTTAGAACATTAATTAGCATGCTGCACATCCTGCAGGATTAACTGACTGGAGGCACACGGAATGCTAACCTCAGACTAGAGTTTACGCAGCATATCGGTATTATTAAAAATAGAATAAGTACTGCAATTGAAAATTGAATTAGGGGTGTGTACGGGTGCCCATTTCATTCCAGGAAAATAGCTTTCCCCAGAGAGAGGTGGCGGGGTTAAAATTATAACGGATGGGCTCTTCCACGAATGGGTATAAGTATTACAAAAAAGATACCCCCCCCAGAAAAAATTCTGAAAATGGGGTCTTAATCACACATGGTCATTTTTCTGCTCTCGGATGTAAAATTAAACAGGAGTCGATAGAGATAAAACTGATCTCGCACGAGAATGTATATAGTTACTAGCACTTAAGTTCCTTTTGAGTACAATCCTGAAAAAGGGGCCTTAATTCTACATGCTTAGTTTCATTCATACAAAACCGGGATAGAAATAATCTCAACTTAAAAGAAATCGTACTTTAGCAGTTTCATGAATGATCTGTCATAACATGGCGAAGGATAAGTATACATTACCGGTAGTCGATTCTCTCGAGGAAATTGGATTCCGGTTTGAATATGCAAGGCTAGATGAGGCTATTCCATATATACGGAATTTTGTTGCTGTTAATATTGAGAATCTCATTTTACTATACTTTCCTGATCAATATATCTATGATGAGGACGGGAACACAATTGATTTAGTAAGGTGGGCAGATCCAAGCGCTACAGAAGCTGATCTATTTGATGATAAGGAGAAAGAATTGATTGAAAAGATAATCAGGATTGAGAAAGGAGATATAAAACTTAATGATTATTTTCTATTAGTGCATTCCAAATTCAGAACGGATAAAAAAGTATTACTTAAAGTCCTAAATAGGAAGTTAAGGTCTATTTATGGAGCTACCGGTAACCTCGTGTATCGTTTTGGAATATGGGATCTTAATTTTGTGGAATGTGTTAAGGAATGCTTGCATCATAATATCCTCGATGATTTAATTTTTAGAATAGTACCAGAGGGTTTGATTAAACCGGCAAGGTGGAATCCACAGTATTATAAATACCTGGAGAAAAAAGCTATAGCAGATAAATACAAGGAGACTCATCCTGGTAAAGACCAGTCTCTTTTAGTGTCATCATATTATTGGGAAGCAGATAAGGAACTGATGAATTTGAACAATGAGCTATTTTCCTCAAATCTCACTCTTAAGAAAAATGCAAGGATTATTATTAAGAAGGCATTGATGAGGGGTCCAATTCTGGCAAATATTGAAAATAAAGAGAAAACCATCTCCTACTACCTGGGACTTCAAGCCAAGAGCGTTAATGCCAGCAAAGATAATAGTAAGTCAAATAAAGGAATTCAGCAAAGTAAACGACAGGCTGTTATAGATGCATACAAGGAAGATCCGAAAAAACCGATAGTCCAGATTGTACTTGAGATTTCACCGGTTATTAAAGTTACCAGGAAGACCGCGTCAAAATATATTAAAGAATATGAAATGGGTAAAAATAACCGGATGAAAACAACAATATAAAGCTTTACTACATTGTTGTTTCTGGCTGGTTAAAATTACCCATATTAGTGTCTCGTATACCTGGTGGTCTTTTTTATCATTCAAACTTGAGATCCATATTCTCTTTCTCTTAATTCTCTTTTATAAAGCATTTTTTGTAAGTTTACGATTGTAGGCTCCTCGACATGTTTGACCATTCCGAGAAATTCCGGGATCTTTTTAACTGCATTATAATATTTGGAAATATCAGATAATCTTTTGAAATATGGTATTAGCAATAATTCCTTCTACACCCGACTTTCATGCCATAAATGTAGTGAACTTTCTGCCAGCGGAATATCGTTTTTTCATTTTGTGATATTAGGAGTTTAACTTATCAATTTAAGGGCTTCCTGTGGAAATTCCTTACTGTATTCCTTCTTTTTTTCATATCCAGAACACATATAAATTCCATTAAAAGAATCCATTCCCTCTTCTTTGTCATTCACTATTGCCATAAGTTCACCTCCACTTTTAAGAACCACAAAATCTCCCTTTTTAAATTTTTGTTCCATGGTATTAAGATTTGTATCGTATTAGAATATTTCCGAAATTTAATTTGGCGGCATCTCTATTTTGTCTTACATTGATTTTAGGTCAGATACAGCAGAAATTCACATCATAATGGACATAATTTCCTGTTCAGGAGATGCCGATTCTTTTGATTAAGATGCCAACAACACAATCAAAAGATTAGCAATTTATAGTAAAACTTATTTGGCAGTACTTAAAACCTGTCAATTCCGAACCTCAAAAGTGATCTTTGCATTGACCCGGAATTCAGTGATTTTATTATTCTTCACTAACGCATTCATGTGATGAATATAAACAGAGCGTATTCCTTTTAGAGTTTCCCCCGCAGTTTTGACAGCAATTATTGTTGCATCCTCCCAACTTTTGGGCGATGATGCCATAATTTCAATAACTTTAAGTACGGCCATGACGTAACAATTTTAAGATACCTATTTGAAATTTTGTAATAATTCAGATACAAAGATGCAATCCTTTAATCTGAGAACCGTTACATAATTCCAAGGATAGTTTACATCAATTACAGGTCTTCTAGAGAAATCCGTCTTTTGTGCTTGAGCTTCTTAAAATGAGATGGTGTAAGCCCAGTCATTTTTTTAAACTGGTTTGACAGATGGCTTATGCTGCTGTAATTCAGTTTCCAGGCAATTTCGGTAAGGCTGAGCTCATCGTAAACAAGGAGTTCTTTTACCTTCTCTATTTTGTTTGCGAGGTAATATTGCTCAATTGTAGTCCCTTTAACTTCGGAAAAAAGATTGGAAAGATAAGTGTAATTGTGATTGAGTTTTTCACTAAGGAAATCGGAAAAGTTTGTTTTAATTTGTCCATCGCTGTAATGGATAAGTTCTATAATTATGGTTTTAATTTTCTCAACCAGGATTAACTTATTATCTACCATCAGTTCAAGACCGGTCAATTTAAGAGCAGAAGCCAGACTGTACAATTGATCTTTTGAAACTTTGCCTATTATTTCAACTTCACCCAATTCAACATTGGTATAATTAATTCCAAGTCTTTCAAGTTCGGATTTAACTACCATCTGGCACCGGAGAGAAACCATATTTTTGATGTGGAGTTTCAATCAATTAATTGTTGAGATACAATTCGGATATGTATTAAATATACAGCAATCAAATTAAGATTTGATGAAAATTATTATCCTTAAATAAGTGGATGCCGCTTCTTTTAACTATCAATATTTGCTTTATCTACAGGATTATAAAAATTTGGATGTTACAATTAATGCATTTCCACAATCAATATGTAAACAACTCTCATCATTGGTATAGTCAACCTGCCACAAATTTATTTTACCATTTCCATCAAATGACTCATATCTGAATGAATCATCTTCAAGATTATATAACCGAGTTTTAATGTGATATTGTTTAAATAATTCAGAATGAATTTTCACACTTAGTTCATCTTCTTTTTCCATGCTACTTTTATTTAAACATACAAGATATGAATTTATCCGTTTTCATTTAGTCGTAATCGAATTATTTTGTTGTCCTTTTATCTTTACCATTTTTCCTGTAAAAGGGGAGAGTGATTAAATTAAAAAGGGGTGATTATGAAGCAGAATTTAAAGAAAACAAGTCGGAATATGCCGTTTCTCTTGATTCTATTGGTAATCTAAAAGAAACCGAAATGGAAATGAAGGTTTCTGAATTGTCAAAAGAAATTAATGAATATGTAACAAAAAACTATCCTGACTATGCAATTACGAAAGTAGCGCAAATTACTTAGGCTGACGAAAAACCAATGTATGAGGCAGAAATATCCAAGGTTAAAGAAAGTTTTGATTTGCTTTTTGGCAGTTCTTTCAAATATGTTAAAAAAGATCATTTTTTAAAATAAATAATAAAATCTTTTGTCATTTTCCGAGATTAATGCACTTTTTTACACCATAAGAAAATAATAAGGCAAAATTAATCCACTGAACCTATTGTGAATTTATGCCAGCAGGTTTTTTTAAGCCTTTTGCGGTCAAATCTTAAAATCATTAATGTGATCTTCCATAACCCATAAAGATGGTGGAAATGCAGCGAGACATAACATACCGTTTCTTTATATACTTCCCAAAATTAATTTTCTGATAATCAAATATATTGTAATTTAGCCATAATCTTTATCGAGCAATAAGTTTAGGTTTTTCGCAGTTCCTCGTTTCGCAATACGCATGTTTATTTCATGAATCGAGAGACTGTTTTTTAAAGAAAAGACAATTTTAAAATATTTTTATAAGGCGACACTATCTATTTCCTGCCCAACAGGATTGTATTGCAGACATTGACTTTCACGAGTGTCGCCTTTTTTTGTCATACAGGTCAGATGACCCAGAGGCGGTACTTCTTTTTTTTAGCACGAGGGTTAAGCAGCGAGACATCAAACAGGACTGCCTCTTTTTATTTTCATAAATTATACATATTTCTTATTTTAATTAACTTTAATTCGAAGTAGAACGATCATTCTCTTGTCTTAATAAGCAATTATATGAAACGACTATTGTTTCTCCAATTAATATTTCTACCATTATTTGTATTCGGACAATGCGACCTTCTGCCGACATCAACAACAAATGAGATAATAAAGCACACGTATTACACCCTTTCATTTAGCAAAAAGGATGAACAGGCTGAATGGGTTGCATACTTATTAACTCGTTCAATGCTGACAGGTCAATCTGAAAGGGGAAATAATTTTAGACCTGACCCTTCAGTGCCCAGTGGTTCTGCCCAATTATCAGATTACAATAAATCTCGTTATGATTGGGGACACTTATGCCCTGCTGGGGACATGACATTTAATCCTGAGGCGATGTCCGAGACTTTCTATCTTTCCAATATGAGTCCACAAGTCCCTGCGTTCAACAGGGGTATTTGGAAATCTCTTGAATCTTTGGTACGTGAGTGGGCAGAGGAAGATGACTCAATTTATGTTGTCACAGGAGGCATTTTAAGCGAGTCTAAGGGGGAAATAGGTATTGATAGAGTCACAGTGCCATCAAAATTCTATAAAGTCATATACGACCTTACAGGAGAAAAGAAAATGATAGCATTTATATTGCCGAATGAAAAAGGTATGAAACAACTTAGTGAATATGTTGTAACTGTTGATAGCGTCCAAAAGGTTACTGGTATTGATTTCTTTCCCTGTTTACCAGATACCCTTAAAAACAGGCTTGAAGAAACTTCTGACATTAGCAAATGGAGTTTCACACTTCCATTGAAATAATTCAATATTATTTGAGAAACTTAAGACTATTATCCTTCTCCAAATAATTATCAATAAATTTTGACCTTTGATATTGTGATTAACACTTCCTACATATGTTGTTATAAATAAACCTCCGTTTTTTTGCATTAGTATTCATAGAACCGTACCGCACTTATTTTTATATTTAACTCGCACAGGATATAGAAGGACTAAGAGAAAAACATAGGCAATATATTTATTCCTTTTAGTTAACATATTCTACGATTCCAACTGAGACGCTTTGAAGAAACAAAAATGATTAGGAACTTGCTTTTTATAATTTCATTTACACTTTCATTTTCCAAGGCAACTGGACAAGTGAGTGAATCTAACCTAACGACCAAAATCAGTAACTACATTTTTGTGAATCGTGATAGAGCAAGAATTCATGATACAATTTTTCTTAGTACAAAACAATTAGTTGGAGCACAAATAAAATATATATGGAAGGAACTTGAACCGAAAAAGGATTCATTCAATTTTCAAATCATCAAAGATGATGTTGAATTTCTGAAATCAAATGGCAAATCGCTTTTCATTCAATTGCAGGATGTTTCTTTTGACAGCACAATGATAAATGTTCCTGACTATTTGTTACAAGACACAGTATATCTTGGTGGGGTAAATGCTCAGTATGTTTTCAAAGACAAGGAAGAAAATTTTTATTACAAAGAAGGTTGGGTATCAAGACGATGGGATGTGAATATTGCTTCTCGATTTCATAAACTCATGTGTGAATTAGGAAAAATGTTTGACGGGATAATTGCAGGAATCAATTTACCTGAAACCTCAGTTGAATTTGGAACAACAGGAAAGCATTACCCGAAAGGTTTCACATGTGATAATTACAAAAATGCAATCAAAGAAAATATGTTGACCTTAAAAACTGCTTTTCCAAACACAATAGTAATTCAATACATTAACTAGATGCCTTGTGAATTTCTACCATGGACTAATGGAAATTTGTTGAAGGATTTATTTGCCTATGCACAGCAAATAAAAGTTGGTGTTGGCAATCCTGATTTAATGCCATACAAAAAATCGCAGATTAATAATAGTTATCAATTCATAAAAAGTTGTTCAGGAATTGTTCCGATAGGGGTAGCAGTGCAGGATGGGAATTACCAATACGTCAACCCCAAGACAGGCGTTCAGGTAACAGTTGATGAAATGTTTTCTTTCGCAAAGAATGAACTTCAACTCAATTATATTTTTTGGTGTTTGCAAGAACCTTACTTTTCTAATCAGGTAATTCCTTATCTCAGGAATATGAAACCCAATTGGCAATGAACAATTCCAAACATGAAGCAGTGTAGCCTAAAATCTGAGTGGAAAGCATAAATTCCCTGTTAAGCAATGTCCTCGAATTCCTATGAATAATGTAAAACCCGTTGGCTTTGACCATAATAAGCCAGACCTGATTGACCATCAAAGGCTGAAGTTAACAGTTTGTAATTAAGTCATCTATGTTTATTGTAATATAACATCGAGATGTGGTCAATATGTTTGGCTTTTATATATAACATCAAGGTTTTTCTGAATTCGTGCTACTTTTCTTTCTTTATATCAGCGAATAAATGATTGGCAGAATCCCAATTGTGTTAAAGATAGCGATGCAAATAAACCAAGCAAGATGGTTATTTCGTGCTGCTTTCCACATTGCAATTAATTTCCATACAGCATCCCAAATTGCAAGAATAATAATTGTGGGGATGAGCCATGGCATCATTAAGTGAAGTTGTTGTTCCATTATATTAAGTTTTATAGTTTATATTTCATTCTTCTCTGAGAGAAAATCAGATGCATTGATAATATCAAGATTCCTGAAAGGACTTCTCCATTTGATTTCATAATTCACTGGATTAAAATTATCAAATTTAAGTTTAACCAGTGGTCTTGGATTTGGTGAGTAGTGTATAGTGCTGGCTAGCTTTTTTGAAAGCGGACATTTTATTATTTTTTCTGTGAAACCTTATTATCAACGTCTTTGTCTTTTGCATCAGACTCCTTTTTTTCAGGCTCATCATCCAATTTTGATGCTTTCTTAAATTGCCGTATCTGTCTGCAATTCGGCATAT
>PLMC01000055.1 GCA_003141495.1 Bacteroidales bacterium | reverse complement strand
ACCTTGTCTGACGGTTATAGAAAATAGTATATTAACACACTAAAATAATGTATTTGTAGCAATTGTATCAACGCTATGTGCAGATCAAGTCAGAAGTTTTTGCGTTGATACATTTGCTTATTATTGAGCTCACCTTTAGTTTGTTATCCCGGTATTTATAATACCAGTTGGGATAATCAGAAATGCTGATAAAATTTTAAAACCGTAAACCTGATGTTTTATAAGAATACATAAAACATGGCACTTACCAAATACAAAGAAAAAAGAAATTTTAAAGAAAGTCCCGAACCGACAGGTGGAGACACTGATATTAATAAACTTCGCTTCGTAATTCAGAAGCATGATGCTTCGCATTTGCATTATGATTTCAGATTGGAAATGGAAGGAGTGCTGAAAAGTTGGGCAGTTCCTAAAGGCCCTTCCACCGACCCGGATATTAAACGCCTTGCGATGATGGTGGAAGACCATCCGTATGATTATAGAAATTTTGAAGGCATCATACCAAGTGGTTACGGTGCCGGAACCGTTATCGTTTGGGATGAAGGTTTTTATGAACTGGCCGATGCTGACGGCAAGGATAAAAAAGCACAGGATAAAGAATTACGAAAAGGAATTTATTCAGGCAAGTTGCATTTTGTTTTGCATGGTAAAAAACTGAAAGGTGAATTTGCTCTTGTAAAAATGCACGACAGAGGAGAGAATGCCTGGCTGCTGTTTAAGGTAAAAGACAAATATGTTTCCAAAGAAGATATAACCTTGAAAGATAAATCGGTTATCTCCAAAAAAACATTGGGGCAGGTAGAAAAAACCACATCTAATCTTTATGATGCAAAGCGTGTAAAGGAAACTGAAGGCAAACGCACAAAGTTTCCTTCTAAGTTATCTCCCATGCTGGCAACAATGGTTGATAAACCTTTTGATAAAGAAGGCTGGCAATATGAAATAAAATGGGATGGCTACCGGACGGTGGCATTCTGCAATAAAAATAAAGTAGAATTAAAATCCAGAAACGATAAATCGTTTAATGCAAAATTTTATCCGGTTTATAAAGCCGTTCAGCAATGGAACATTAATGCAGTGGTAGATGGTGAAGTGGTTGTGTTGGATGAAGACGGCAAATCAAATTTTGGTGCCTTGCAAAACTGGCGAAGCGAAGCAGACGGAGAAATATATTTTTATGTTTTTGACTTGCTTTGGATGAATGGAAAAGACCTTATGCAAATTCCATTGTCTGAAAGAAGAAACATTTTAAAACATATCGTTCCTGAAAACAACGTCATTCGCTTAAGTGAAAATTTTGAAGTTAGCGGAATAGAATTTTTTGAAACCGCAAAAAAAATGGGGCTTGAAGGAATCATGGCGAAAAAATCAGACAGTGTATATTCAGCAGGAAATCGTTCTAAAGAATGGTTAAAAATTAAAGCCAATAAAAGACAGGAAATGGTAATTGGGGGTTATACNNAACGATAAGCAACAAATAGAAATGCTTAAACAATTTAAACCTCATATAACTAAATCTGCACCCTTTACAGAACTGCCGGATATAAATAAACCTTCACGCTTTCGTCCAAATCCTCCTCATGCCACTGCAATATGGATGAAACCTGAAATGGTGTGTGAAGTGAGCTTTACTGAAATGACAACGGATGGAATTATGCGCCATCCATCTTTTGAAGCCATGCGAATTGATAAAAATGCAAAAGAGGTCATTAAAGAAAAAGCAATTAATACAAATGAAATCATTACCCATGAAGAAATAAAGTCAAAAGAAATATTAAAACCAGTTGGGATGAAAGACCGCAAAACTTTTTTAAATCCTACTGATGAAACCCAGGTTCGTGAAATTAATGGTCATGAAATAAAATTCAATAATCTTAATAAAATTTATTGGCCAAAAGAAAAAATTACAAAACGGGATATGCTCAACTATTATTATCAAGTGGCGACTTACATTTTACCATATCTCAAAGACAGACCACAATCTATGAACCGTCATCCGAACGGCATCACCGGAGAAAGTTTTTATTTTAAAGATGTAACAGGAACTTCTCCCGATTGGATGGAAATATTTGAATATAAAAGTGATGCTGATGATCGGTTAAGAAAATATTTGGTAGCAAAAGATGAAGCAAGTTTACTTTACATGGCAACCTTGGGCTGTATTGAAATGAACCCTTGGCATAGTAAAGTTGAAACAGAAGATTATCCCGACTGGTGCATTATAGATTTGGACCCTTCTGAAAATGCATTCCAAAAGGTTATCGAAGCAGCAAATGTTACCAGACAGATTTTAGAAAGTATGGGAGTAACATCTTATCCAAAAACAAGCGGTTCAACAGGCATACATATTTACATTCCGCTTGGTGCAAAATATACCTATGAGCAATCAAAAGAGTTTGCACGAATCATTGCCACATTAGTGCAAAGAGAAATTCCAAAATACACAAGTATAGAACGCATTGTAAAATCAAGAAAAGGGAAAATGTATATTGATTTTTTACAAAATCGACCGCAAGCTACAGTTGCTGCACCCTACTCCTTACGACCTAAACCCGGTGC